>DAOWML010000085.1 GCA_030643125.1 Bacteroidales bacterium | reverse complement strand
CAGCTTTATAGATTGTAGTCCCTTTTTCTACTTCTATTTGCTTGTCATCTATAGTTAATTTTACTTTATTCATCGTTCTAAAATTTATTATTTTACAATGATTGCATCAAATTTACATCTCTCTTCACAAGCGCCACATTTAATACAAATTTCCGGATTGATATAATGTACTTCTTTTTTCTCACCTGTAATTGCACCTACCGGACAAACTCTGGCACAAGCAGTACATCCAACGCAATTTTCTTCAATAACAAAATATGTCATTAAATCTTTACATTCTCCGGCAGGACATTTTTTATCGGTAACGTGTGCAACATACTCATCGTAGAAATTATCTAATGTTGATAATACAGGATTTGGAGATGTCTGGCCCAAACCACAAAGCGAAGTATCTTTAATCACATTACTCATATTTCGAAGTCGTTTCAAATCTTCCATTTCGCCTTTACCTTGCGTAATTCTGTCAAGTAATTCGTATAAGCGCTTGTTACCGATACGACAAGGAGAACATTTACCACAAGATTCTTCAACTTTAAAATCCAAATAGAATTTAGCAACAGAAACCATACAATTGTCTTCATCCATAACAATCATACCTCCTGATCCCATCATCGAACCAGCCTGCACCAGGTTATCAAAATCGATTGGGGTATCTAAATGTTTTTCAGTTAAACAACCACCCGAAGGACCCCCGGTTTGAACAGCTTTAAATTTCTTATCATTCTCGATTCCACCACCAATTTCATAAATTACTTCACGTAAAGTTGTTCCCATAGGCACTTCGACAAGTCCTACATTTTTAATTTTTCCGGCTAAAGCAAATACTTTTGTACCTTTTGATTTTTCTGTTCCGATTTTATTAAACCAATTTGCACCTTTTCTTAAAATTATTGGAACATTAGCGTATGTTTCGACATTATTTACATTTGTTGGTTTTTCAAGATACCCTGACTCAGCAGGATATGGAGGTTTAATAGTTGGTTCGCCACGTAAACCTTCCATCGAGTGAATTAATGCAGTTTCCTCGCCACACACAAATGCTCCGGCTCCATAACGTAATTCGATATCAAATTCGAAATCGGTTTTGAAAATATTTTTACCCAATAAACCAAATTCACGGGCTTGCTCAATAGCAATTTTCAATCGTTTAATTGCTAAAGGATATTCGGCTCTGATATATATTAAACCTTTTGTAGCACCCATTGAATAACCGCAAATTGCCATAGCCTCAATTACGGCATGTGGGTCACCTTCAAGAATAGAACGATCCATAAATGCTCCCGGGTCACCTTCGTCGGCATTACAAACAACATATTTTTGATCGGCCTGATTTTTAGCAGCAATTTCCCATTTTAAACCTGCAGGAAAACCTCCTCCTCCACGACCTCTCAGACCTGAATCTTTTATTTCTCTGATAATATCATTTGGTTTCATTTCCGTAAGGCATTTACCCAATGCCAGATAACCGTCGCGTGCAATATACTCCCGAATATTTTCAGGATCAATTACACCACAATTATTTAAAGCAATTCTTATTTGTTTATGTTGCAACATTTTGCTTCCTCCTAAATTAGTCATCAATGGTTTGATAATTTACAGGTATAATACCTTCTACTTCTTCTCCCAACTTAATATACTTTTCAATGATAAGGTCAGCCTTTTTAACATCAACGTATCCAAAAACAACAGGCTTTTGACCAGGCTTTCTAACTTCGATAGTTGGTTCTGCATAACTGTATCCCATATCACCGGTTTGAGAAACAACAGCTTCAATATTTCTCTTCTCAAGAGCTTCAGTTAAAAAATCCATAACATCTCTTGCACCTGATGCAATTCCACTGGTTCCCATACCAACTTTAATTTTTACTGCATTTTCAGAATTGTCCTGACTGCCGTTCAAATCTTTATCTGAACGCATTTCATTTTTAATTCTTTCCAAATCTGCTAATGTTTTGATCTTTGTCATTTCAAAAAATGTTTTGTAAAATTTAATATTATTTAAAGTAAAAAATCAGAATAAAATTTGTTGTAATAAATCACTCTGCAAATATAAGCACTTTATGTTATTTTAATAACACTGTTATTCTGATAACAGTTAAATAAATCGATTCTAAACAAGCTGAACTACGTTAGTTGCTAACTTACAAAAACTTACAAACAATAAATATTAATATGTTTTACAACTTGTTTTGTTATTTTGAAGAAATTTCATTGGAAATCCAATTATACCATTGATTCATTCCTATATTTCTGGTACAAGAAATTTCAAATAGTGGCACCTTCCCGTTCACATTATTTAAGTCAACACGAAAACTTACTTTATTGAAGTTTGTATAAGCGGTTAAATAAAAAAGGATAGCGATGTGCTATCCTTTTTTAAATATTGTAAAATTCTATTAAACTCTTTTTCTTGCATTATAATGAGTATGCAATAACCAATGTGATTTATCACTAAGCGGTTCTCCAAGGAATTCCTTATAAATTTGTTGAATTTCAGGATTCTCATGAGATTTACGAATTGCCATACCTTCATCTTCACGATAAATAGCTTCAGCACGCTTTTTACGTATTTCGGGAGTTGTTGGAATTGGTTGGCCTCCACCACCAAGACATCCGCCCGGACAAGCCATAATCTCAATAAAATGCCAGTCAGCTGTACCATTCTTAACAGCTTGCATTACTTTATCAGCATTTGTTAAACCATGAGCAACAACAGTTTTTAACTCTACACCTTCCAGAAAACTCCATGCCGGTAAAACATTTTCGATTTTAACAGCAGCTTCTTTTACACCTTCCATACCACGAACAGGAGTAATTTTAAGATTTTCAAATGGCACCTCTCTACCTGTTACAATTTCATAAACAGTACGAAGAGCAGCTTCCATAACACCACCGGTAGCACCAAAAATAACCCCAGCACCACTTGATTCTCCCATCAGATTATCAAATTTTTCATCAGGAAGTTCTTTGAAATTAATTCCTGCTTGTTTAATCATTACTGCCAGTTCTCTGGTTGTAAGACCCATATCAACATCCTGGAATCCACTATCACGCATCTCAGGACGATTAGCTTCAAATTTTTTAGCTGTACAAGGCATTATAGATACACTAACTATTTTAGAAGGATCTATCCCTTTCTTTTGAGCATAATATGTTTTTGCAAGAGCTCCAAACATTTGTTGAGGAGATTTACAAGTAGAAACATTTTCTAAATACTCAGGGTACATGTGTTCGATAAACTTAATCCATCCCGGAGAACAAGATGTTGTCATAGGAAGTTTAACCGTAGGATCTTTGTCAACTAAAGCTCTTTTTAAACGAGTTAGTAACTCGGTTCCTTCTTCCATAATGGTTAAGTCAGCTGTAAAATCAGTATCAAGAACTGAATCAAAACCTAAACGTCTTAAAGCAGCAGCCATTTTACCAGTTACAATACTACCAGCTTCCATACCAAGGTCTTCTCCTAATGCAATTCGGGTAGCAGGAGCAGTTTGTACGACAACATGTTTATCCTCATCATAAATAGCATCCCAAACATCATCAAGATAATTTTTCTCAATTAATGCACCGGTTGGACAACGAATCACACACTGACCACAATTAGTACAAACCACATCATACATCGAATGTTCAAAGAAAGTAGAAATCTTCATATGTTCGCCTTTGTAAGCAACACCCAAGGCACTAACATGCTGTAATTCCTGACAAGTTCTTACACAACGCTGACAACGAATACATTTGCTATCATCTTTAATTATTGCAGGTGATAACATATCTATAGTATAGTTTTTATCCGGTACAAGGTCCAGGAACATATGTTCGTTGATTACCATTTCACCTGCCAAATCCTGCAATTCACATCTTGTATTTTTATAACACTTTGTACAATCAGCATTATGCTCTGAAAGTAATAATTCAACTACGTGTCTGCGAGCATTTCTTACTTTATGTGTATTCGTATGAATAACCATTCCATCCTGAGCAGGCATTGCACATGAAGCAACAAGGTTTTTAACTCCTTCCTGTTCAACAACACATACTCTACAGTTTCCAGCCACACACAAATCTTCATGATAACAAAGAGTTGGAATGTGTATATTTAATTTCTTTGCAGCATCAAGAACAGTTTTACCAGCATCAATACTTACATCGATTCCGTCTATATTTAATTTTACTGTATTAGCCATGTTTTTATCTTTATTTTATTTTTACTATCAATAGTTTATTTAGTAAATCATTTCTTCTCTAAAGTTGTCAACAATTGAAGAGAATGAATTCGCAACTGACTGACCTAAACCACACTTAGAACTAACTTTCATCGTATCAGCCAGTTTTTGTAAAGTATCAAGATAATGAGCAGATTTCTCACCTTTCTTTATAGCTTCAATACCTTTTTTAAGTTGTTGACAGCCTACACGGCAAGGAGTACATTGTCCGCAAGATTCTTCTTCGAAAAACTCCACGTAATTTTTCAACACATTATACATTGAACGTGAACTGTTGAATAGCATCATAGAACCACCTGTAGGAACTCCTTCAAACCCAATTATTGTATCCTTGAATTTTTTTCTTGGAACACAAAATCCTGCAGCTCCACCCACCTGTACGGCCTTAGTATCGCCATCTCCAAATTCTTCAACAAAATCTTCCAGTAACATTCCTAATTCAAGTTCGTAAATTCCTGCAATCGGAGTATCACCTGAAATAGAAAATACTTTAGATCCTCTTGAATCAGCAGTTCCTAGTTCATGGAATTTGCCTGCTCCTATTCTGCAAATCATAAATGAGTATACCAGTGTTTCTACATTATTGATAACAGTTGGTTTATTCCTGAAACCTGAGATTGTCGGATAAGGAGGTTTATTTCTGGGCTCGCCACGTTTTCCCTCCATAGATTCAAACAAAGCACTTTCTTCTCCACAGATATAAGCTCCTGAACCCATTAGTATATGAATTTGAAAATCAAATCCTAACTCTTTTACAAAAGAGTGAAATTCTTCCAAAGCTTTTTCCAAATCGGTCTTTAGAAATTTATATTCACCTCGTAAATATATATATCCATGTTTTGCGCCGATAACTTTTGCACAAATTGCCATTCCTCCGAATACTTTTAAAGGAACTCTTGTTAAAATCTCACGATCCTTAAATGTTCCAGGTTCTCCTTCGTCGGCATTACAAACTACATATTTTTCTTCTCCAGTTTCCTGGGAAGCAAATTTCCATTTCAGGCCTGTTGGGAAACCCGCTCCACCACGGCCTCTTAATCCTGAATCAAGGATATCCTTAAGAATATCTTCATTTGATTTTTTCAGACTTTCAGCTAAAACATCTTTATAAACACAGTCTTCACTGAAAATAATATCTACTCTTTTTAATTTTTTATTTGGCATAATATATAATTTCTTTAACAAATTGATAATTAAATATTTCTAATATAATCATCGATTATTTCAGTAACTTTATCTTCATCAAGTTCAGTGAATACCTGATCATTAATAAGCATTGCAGGACCTTTATGGCACCAACCAAGACAGTTTGTTTCCAAAAGAGTAAAATTTTTATCTTTTGAGGTTTCACCAACTTTTATTTTCAGCAAATCTTCTATAGTTTTAAGAATTTGCTTTTTACCTTTCATATCGCAGGTAATTGTTTTACACAAGCGAATTACATACTTGCCACGTGGCTCAGTATCTAAGAAAGAATAAAAAGTAGCTGTACCATAAACCAGTGCAGCAGACATATCCAACTCTTTTGCAACTTCTGCCATGGCAACATCTGAAATAAATCTTTCTTCAGTAACAATGCCTTGCAAAATTGGAAGTAAACTTTCTCTGTTTCTTCCGTGCTTATCGGCTAAACCCTTAACTAATTCTTTAATTTCCGGCATTTCGATCTAGTTTTATTTAATTATTGTTATTTTTATAACAGTGTTATTTTTATAACACTTAAATCATTTTAAACCATTTGGTTTTCAGAAATAAAGATAGAATTCATAAATACAGAAGAATATGACATTTCTTAGAAAGAAATATGACAAAAGTCATGCTTTATGTTTGTGTAAGTATTTAATATGCAGATTTTCAGAACTATAAAAAATCTATATGTTGACTAACATGTGGTACCAGGAATCTAGATTCAACATTTAATTCATAAAATGCATTTTTTACCCATGACATTAATTCTGAGGAATTTAATATCTTTTCACTATAATATTTTTCATCTTCGCTTCCACTATAGTGAATTAGAGCAGTTTTTTCTGGTTTTATTAATTTAATAAATGAGCTTAATGTAAAAGAGAAATTATTCAAGTGTATTTCCTTATCCAGAAAATATTCAAAACATCGGCAGTAATTATTTGAGATTTGATGGTTTAAATGTGGATACAATAATAATCCAATTGTGTTTTTATTAATGAAATTCCTTAAAATTTCAGACGTATTATCGTTAATACCTTTTAGTATACTCCAATGATTACAATCAGGATACGGGTAGCGATTATTTGCATCTGCTACTAATAAATCAATATTTGAAATAGTTTGATAATCCTCATCTCTAAGCAAAGGGCATAATATATCGCCGGTAAAAAGAATTTTCTTTTGGCTTTTTTCATCACTAATTGTAAAAAACAGCATTGTAGCACCTTCAGCGCTTTTACCATGATATACCGGATACGGAATCAACTCAACTCCCGAAACTTCACCGATAGCCTTTTTTTGATAAGGAATTAATTCTTTAAACTCCACCATATATTCTAAATGCGGGAATGCCACTTTTACTTTTTCCCAACATAAAGCTGTTGTATAAACAGGATAGGGTTTTTTATTAAGTTTATAAAAACTTTGAATTATCCAGTCCATACCAAGAGTATGATCAATATGTGGATGTGTTATAAAAAGCGCTTCAGGAATTCTATTACAATTTCTAAGTAAATACTGAACCGCTCCATGTCCGGCATCAATCATTAAATCCCACTCAATATTTTTTTCTATAGCTTGCTTTTCGGCAATCTTTATTATTGAGCATGATGCATTAGCTAAATCTTCATAGTTCATACGATCATAAAAAGGATGATTCTGACCTAACATTACAGGCCAGGCATTTCCTCTCCCATTTATTCGAACTTGAATTTGGCTCATTTAAACTTTTAATAAAGAAATGGCGCAAAAAGCGCCATTATACTATTTTATGATTGTCATTTCGTTTATTAAATGTTGTGCTCCGGCAAATTTATCTACTATAAAAAGTACATAACGAATATCCAGTGAAATATTTCTGCTTTGTTCGGGATCAAAAACCATATCACTCATAATACCTTCCCATACTCTATCAAAATTTAATCCTATTAAATTACCATCTGCATCAAGAACGGGGCTTCCGGAATTTCCTCCGGTTGTATGATTAGTTGCAATAAAGCAAACGGGAACAGTACCATCTACCTCATACACTCCATAATTCTTTGTTTTATATAAATCCTTTAGTTTGTCAGGAACATCGTAATCGTAAATATTAGGATCGTCTTTTTCAATAACACCATCTAATGTTGTATAATAAAGATAACTAACACCATCACGAGGGTATGATCCTTTTACTTCTCCATATGATACACGCATCGTGAAGTTTGCATCAGGAAATAAAACCTTATGCTTTTGCATTTCCATTATACCTTTCATGTAATTCCTATAAAGATTATTAGCTCTGTAACTCAAAGAATCATATACCGGAAATACCTCATTATTAAAAACTTCATAAAATGCTGCATAAAATTTAAAAACCGGATCATTCTCTAAAACTTTAAAATTATTTTCTGATCCTGAATCTAAAAGCTCAAGCATTTTATCTTTATTATTAAAAATAGTAGTGTTATATAATGATGTAATAAACTGAGAATAATTATCAGAAAGGCCTAATTCGCTCAAATCCGGAAGAAATTCCTGATCAACATTTGAATAGTACATTGGTAGAAGCTCATTAAAAATTTCCTGGTCGATCGATTGAATATAATCTTTGTG
>DAOWML010000112.1 GCA_030643125.1 Bacteroidales bacterium | reverse complement strand
GACTATTTCTCTAACAGACCTGCCGACAGGGTAATCGGAGCTACTGTTACAATTTCTGATGGAGAAAACACTTTTAATCTAACTGAAATATCGGATGGCTTATATGAAACAGATACCATTATAGGTGAAATAGGTAAAACCTACACTTTAACAATAGATTATGAAGGAGAAACATACACTTCAAGTTGCTATTTAAATTATTGCGCCCCTATTGATTCAATAAATTTTGGATACTACGATTGGAGCGAATATTACGAAACGAATGACACCATGCTATATATCCTTTTAAATGCACTGGAACCAGAAACACCCGGCGACTTTTACTTATGGAACGTTTATAAAAACGGAGTATTGGAATCAGACACACTTCACGAAGTTTATTTCTCTGATGATATTTTTGTTAATGGAAATTACATGTATGACGTAATGGTACAATTGGTCGAAGATGTTTCTATTGGAGACACTATTACTCTTGAAATGCAAGCTATTACAGAGGAATATTATAATTATATTACTCAGCTAATGACCGAAACGATATGGAATATGGGACCTCTCGATGGCCCTCCTGCTAATCCTGCAGGTAATATTAGTAATGGTGCGATGGGATTCTTTCTGACATATTCCGTAGAGAATATCACTTCTATAGTGCCTGAAAAAGATGAATGGATATTACTTGAATGGTATTAAACAAAAAAGGGCTGAAAATTTTTCAGTCTTTTTTTGTTTTTATATTTTCTATCTACTTAAATTCTTTTTCCATATCTGAATCTACAAAAATACGTCCACAATATTCACAAACAATAATTTTTTTACGCAAACGAACATCTAACTGTCGTTGTGGTGGAATTTTATTAAAACAACCACCACATGCATCACGATGAACCGGAACAACTGCTAAACCATTACGTGCATTTCCTCTGATTTTCTTATATGCATTTCGTAAACGATCTTCAATAACTTCCTGAATTGCTAATGACTTTTTTTCTAAGCCTTCTTCTTCTTTTTGAGTTTCAGATGTGATAGAATCTAATTCTGATTTTTTTGTTTCCAAATCGTCAGTACGATCTTCAAGTACACCTCTAGATTCTTCAATTACAACCTTTTTTTCTTCAATTTTTACAGTGTATTCTTTTATCCTCTTTTCATAAAGTTCAATCTCAAGAGTTTGAAATTCTATTTCTTTAGACAAAGAATCAAATTCGCGATTATTACGAACATTGTTTTGTTGTTCTGTATATTTTTTGATTGAAGCTTGAGATTCTTTTATTTCGTTCTTTTTATTTGTAATATATTCTTCAAGCTTAACGACATCATCTTCAAAATTCTGAACTCGCGTTTGTAAACCTTCTATTTCATCTTCCAAATCCTGAACTTCAAGAGGCAACTCTCCACGCAAACGTTTAATATTATCAATTTTTGAATCTATCATTTGTAGTTCAAATAAAGCTTTTAATTTCTCCTCAACAGTTAAGTCTGTGTTTTCCTTTACTTTAGCCATTTTTTTATAAATAATTTATCGGATTCGAATTTATTTCTGTCAAATGAAGTGCAAATTTAGGAAAATTTTTCATAAGTAATTCATAAAAAAGTTCTTTTGTAATTTGTTCCGTTTCAAAATGCCCAATATCAGCAATTACAATTTGGCCATTAGCATCAAAAAACTGGTGATATTTAAAATCTCCTGACACAAAAATATCTGCATTTTCTCTAATCGCATTTTTTAATAAAAAGCTGCCACTCCCTCCACAAATTGCTATTTTCTTTATAGGTTTATTCAGCAACTTGGTGTGTCGCACACATTTAGCAGAAAATGTTTTTTTTAATTGATTTAAAAATACAATCTCATTAACTTCATTATCTAACTCTCCCACAACTCCAAATCCAACTCTGTTAAAATCATTTTCCAATGGATATAAATCATATGCAACTTCCTCGTAAGGATGTGAATTTATTAATGCGCTAATAATTTTATTTCTAAGATGTTTTGGGAATATTGTTTCTACCCTCACCTCTTGTTCAAAATGAACTTCGCCTTTGTTTCCAACAAAAGGATTAGTTTCTTCTCCTGCTCTAAACGACCCTTTCCCTTCGGTATTGTAACTACACATATCGTAATTCCCAATATGCCCTGCTCCGGCCTCAAATACAGCTTTGCGAGTTTCATCAGCTTGTTCTGTGGGAACAAAATAAACTAACTTTATAAGATGATTTGATACCGGGGCTAAAATCTTTTGATTTTTCAATTTTAATTTTTCAGCAATTTTACTGCTTACTCCACCCCATATGCTGTCCAAATTAGTATGTGATGCATAAATAGCAATGTCGTTTTTAATAGCTTTAATTATTACACGCTCAACATAATTTCTCCCTGTAAACTTGTTAAGTCCTGATAAAACAATCGGATGATGAGCCAAAATTAAGTTAGCATTTTTCTTTACGGCTTCATCTACAACTTCCTCAGTAACATCTACAGTAATTAATACTCCGGACAATTCCATATCAGAATTGCCAACTATTAATCCTGCATTATCATAATCTTCCTGATATGCCAATGGTACAACCGATTCTATAAAAGAAACAATTTCTTTTAGTTTCATTATTTTTACATTTTGGATTTAAAAGATAAAAAACGTGAGATTAAATATCCTCACGTATTTCTAATAAAAGCGACTTAATTTCTTTTAGAGATTTTATGACTTCAAAATTATTCATTGTTCCGTCTTTGTTCTCTTTTAGTTTCTTTTTAGCTCCTGTTAGTGTTAGTCCGAGTTCCTTTACTAAATAATAAATAATATGAAAATGCTCAATATCCTCTATAGTGAAAAATCTATTGCCTTTTTTATTCTTTTTAGGTTTTATAATATCAAACTCCTTTTCCCAATAACGTATTAATGAAGGGTTTACATTAAACATCTCGGCAACTTCACCTATGCTATAATATAGTTTCTCAACTCTTTTTTCTTTATAAGGCATATCTTGTTTTTATTACGGACTGTTAAACCAATAAAAGTAAAAAATAAATTGAAACAATCAAAGTTAATTCTTTATACCAAAACAATATAAATAACCATCGCGCGATGCGATGTATATTTTATTATTCCAAACAATTGGAGTAGATTCGAATGAACCCCCACGTTTATCAAGTAACTCAAATTGATTTTTATCATCATATTTAAAGAGATAAATTCCCCAATATCCTGCTACAATCAATTTATTGTCAACAAAAATTGGGGTTGAAATCGAAGGCCCGACTTTTTTCTTAAAAATTAATTTAGGCGTATTATAAACGGTTACACTATCCGGGCCTAATACAGTTCTGACCGAATCAATACTTTTATGATTAACAACGTACAGGTATTCATCAATTCCAATAAAAGCCGCCAAATGAGTTTGGTTACTGTTAATATAATTATCATTTATTCCAATTGATCCAATAATACCACCTTCCCAACCTACAAAATCTTTATCTTCAACAGGGGAATACCAAATAACGGCATCTTCCGGATTTTTCGAAGGATTTAATTTAAAAGCACCTCCCTTACCTTTAATATATTGTTTTTCCACCGATACCAGAATACAACTATCAGAAGTAACAATTGCTGAGCCATCTATATCTGAGCCAATATAAAAATCCCAGTCTAATTCTCTTGAATTTAAATTATATCCGAAAATATGTCCTGATCCTGAAGCAACATAAATATGATTACCTAACAATGAAGGTGACGATTCGGTAACGATATTATTTCGATGATTATAAACATCGTTCATGGTATATAATTTTCGTTCCTGAATAATTTTAGGTTGAAACATTCCATTAAGCATTCTTCCATTCCTGTGATCAGGATCAAAAACCGTAAAAAAAGAATTTTCCAGTCCCAAATAAGCCGTATCATTTAAAATCAATGCTGAACCGTCAACATCACGAGAATAACTGTGTGTCCATTTTTGGTCCATTCGCCACAACTCATTACCTGTAAAATAAGATATAGCTCTATAACTCGGAATATGCTTTGAATCAAGATAATTTCCAACACCCAATCTGCTTCCTTGTAAAATAACTAAACTGTTTTCCGGTTTATCCGGATTATTATTTACCCAAATCGTTCCTGTACCTTTAATAACATCATCGAATTCATATTGCCATATAAGTTCACCTGTTTCTGCAACAATTTTCTTTAAGTGATGATCGTAGGCTCCTTGTATTAAAAATAATTTTCCATTTTCATTAACCAATAAAGGCTGTCCTGTCCAACCGGCACCAGCCCATATTTTTGAGCCAACTTTGCGAGAAATTACTGTTTCGCCTTTCCCTAGGTAATGTTTCCACACTAAATCTAATTTATCAGGGGCATTTTCCCCGTAGAAGTTACGTTGCCAGTTTCCGAGAAATGTCTGAATTATCGGATACGTTAAAGTATCTGCAACAAATGATGAATCCTGAAAAGTTTTAATACTATCGATTTGTGTTTGAGCAAGTGAACAAAAAAAAATCCCCGATAACAGGGAAACAATAATAATCTTATATATGAATTTCATAAAAAAAAATTAATCAAACGATTGACCGCTATTCGAAGAAATAAAAATCATTTTATCAAACTCTGCGGGAGTTAAATCATTGAAGTAATAATGAACAGGATTTACTTTTTTATTATTCTTAAACACTTCGTAATGCAAATGTGGAGCAGTAGATGTCCCTGTAGAACCTACATAACCAATAACTTCACCACGTTTAACCTTTTGTCCTTTCTGAACATTAAAACCATTTAAATGAGCATATAATGATTTATGCCCAAATCCATGATTAATAATTATTCTTTTCCCATAACCACGTAATGAAACCTCAACAACTTCGACAACTCCATCGCCCGTTGCATATATTTCAGTTCCTGTTGGTGCGGTAAAATCCATACCATAATGGAATTTACGTATTTTATAAATTGGGTGAATTCGCCACCCCCAACCAGAAGCTGTACGTCTTAAATCTTTGTTTGAAATTGGCATAATAGCAGGAACACTGGCAACCATCTCTTCCTTATTTTCTGCCATTTCAATTACCTCATCATAAGATTTTGACTGAACATATAATTGTTTGGTTATCTTATCAAGCCTTCTTGCAGTTTCAGTAACTAAATCTGAATTTTTAAATCCCTGCAAATCAACATACCTGTTTGTTCCACCAAAACCTGCAGAACGAACTGATGGCGGGATAGGTTCTGCTTCAAAAATTACACGATAAATATTATCGTCTCGCTCTTGCAAATCTTCAAGCGTTTTATCAACTAAATCGAAACGATTATTTAAAATCTCGTATTGTGTAGTCAACTGTTGATTCTCTCTCATTAAGCCTTTCTCCTTAGGAGTATCGAAAAATACTATGAAGAATACATTATAGATAACAGCAATAACTAATGTAGCGGTAAAATAAGTTAAAAAACGATAAAACTTTTGCTTCGAGGTGAAGACAATTTTATCATACTTAAGTGAGTTGTGATTAAACTTATATTTTACTTTCGCCATAAATACAGTTATTTACGGAGCAAATATAAGAAAAAAATTAAAACTAATCCATCGGATTGCGTCTTTTTGAACATGCCTCAACCATTAAGTCATATTCCTTATCTGTCATATCGTTAAAATAATAATTAATTGGGTTTACTGTTTTATTGTGTAATCTAACTTCATAATGAAGGTGAGCACCAGTTGAACGGCCAGTATTCCCGAGAGCTCCAATAACCTCGCCACGCTTTACTTTTTGCCCTTCGTCTACAGATATTTTTTGAAGATGCGCATAAACTGTTTTATAGCCATATCCATGATCTATTACAACACGATTACCATAACCATAAAAGGAATATCCTGACTCAACTACAACTCCATCGCCGGTTGCAAAAATATCAGAACCTTCATGACCTGTAAAATCCATACCATGGTGCATTGTTCGCTTTCCTGTAAACGGATCGTTTCTTGAACCAAAATAATCACTTATCCGATTAAAATCTTTTAGGGCAACCGGCTGTATGGCCGGTATGCAAGCAATCATCTTTTCTTTATTCTTAGCTAATTCTATTACAGTATCAAAAGATTTTGACTGTACATATATCTTTTTTGTGATAATATCAACCTTTTTAAAAATTCCAATTAACACATCTGAATTATCATATCCTTCAAGGTCTAAATAACGATTTGTACCACCAAAACCTGCTTCTCTAACGGATGACGGAATAGGTTCTAATTCAAATATTGATCTGTAAAAATAATCGTCACGTTGCTGTATGTCGCTGATTATAAAATCGATATCTTCCAATTGATCATTCAGTATGTCATATTTTGATAAAAGAATCTCTCTGTCCTCTTCAAGCATTAAAACTTTAGGTGTTTTATAAAATGAAGTATAACCAAGGTTTACAAATACAGCTGAAAAACCTGTAACCAGTATAAAGGCTAATACCCTTTGGATTTTTTCTTTCCAAACAAGTTTAACTTTTTTAAAAGTAAGAGTTTTTGAATCAAATTGATATTTGATCTTAAGCATATTTTAATATAGTCTTAATACATTAATGATAAAAAAACACAAGGTTTGCGACAAATCTAACTTAAATAAATTAATTTTACAACCCTGATAAAATATAAATTATCTTATATTATATTTTAATTAATAAGTTTTAACTGTTTTTAAAATAGGTTTTTATGAATTCAAAAGAAATCAGAAATAAATTTTTAAGTTTTTTTGAAAGCAAAAATCACACTATTGTTCCATCTGCTCCAATGGTTATAAAAAACGATCCAACCCTCATGTTTACTAATGCAGGGATGAATCAGTTTAAGGATATTTTTCTTGGAAATAGTTCAGCTAAAAATAACCGTATTACCGATTCTCAAAAATGTTTAAGAGTTTCAGGCAAACACAATGATCTGGAAGAAGTAGGTCACGATACATATCACCATACGATGTTTGAAATGCTGGGAAATTGGTCATTTGGTAACCCTGCCCGTCCGGCAGGCGGGTACTTCAAAAAAGAAGCAGTAGAATGGGCTTACGAATTTCTGGTTAAAGAAATGAAAATTGATCCTGAAAGACTGTATGCAACAGTTTTTGAAGGAAACAAAGAAGATGGATTAGATTTGGATATTGAAACAAAAGAATATTGGAAAAATTATCTGCCTGAAGAAAGAATATTAAATGGATCAAAAAAAGATAACTTTTGGGAAATGGGTGATACAGGCCCTTGCGGCCCTTGTTCTGAAATCCATATAGACATAAGAAATGATGAAGAAAGAAAAGAAACTCCGGGACATAAATTAGT
>DAOWML010000097.1 GCA_030643125.1 Bacteroidales bacterium | reverse complement strand
GCCTTAACATTGGTAATGTGTAATAATGGATGGATACCGTTTGATATTGCTGCAGCAATGGTTCTTGGAGAAAATATTGGAACAGCGGTAACAGCAAATATTGCAGCGGCCGTGGCAAATGTCTCAGCAAAACGGGCAGCAAGAGCTCACCTGATTTTCAATATTCTGGGTGTAATCTGGGTTTCGCTTATCTTTACTTCTTTTTTATCAGCCATAAACTGGTTTATTCTCAAAATAGGAGGAACATCTCCCTATGATTCACCACAGGCAATCCCAATAGCCTTATCTATTTTTCACACAAGTTTTAATATTATTAACGTGTTGATTTTTATTTGGTTTACTAAGATTATTCAGTTAATTGTAACTAAAATGGTTCCAATGCAAGATGATACTGAAGAGTTCAGATTACAACATATTAATACGGGTCTTTTATCTACTTCAGAAATGTCTATTCACCAGGCAAAAAGAGAAATTATGGTATTTGCCGAACGTGTTGAAAAAATGTACAATTATGTAGTGAGTTTATTTTCAGAAACCAATGAAAAGAAATTTTATAAATTATATGATAGCATAGAAAAATACGAAGGTATAAGCGACAGAATGGAGGAAGAAATTGCAAATTATCTAACAAAAGTTTCTGAAGGTGAATTAAGTATTTTAGGCTCGAAAAGAATAACGGCAATGTTGAATGTTGTTACCGATTTAGAGAGTGTTGGAGACAGTTGCTATAACCTGGCTAAAACATTAATTCGTAAAAGAGATAAAAAAATATTATTTGAAACATCATTAAATGAAAACCTTATTCAAATGATGGCATTGGCTCAGAAAGCTTTAACTGAAATGCAAAAGAATCTGGACCACGGATACAATAATATAAATATTACTGATGCTCTGGAGTTAGAAGAAAGAATAAACAGGTTCAGGACCAAGCTCAAAAAAGACCATTTAAAAAGCATAGAGAAAAAAGAGTATAACTATCAAACCGGTATAATTTATAATGACCTATACTGCGAGTGTGAAAAATTAGCTGATTTTGCTATAAATGTTTCTGAGGCTATTGAAGAAGTCAATCATTAAAAATTTACAAAAACATCCGAAGTTTTTAAAACTTCGGATGTTTTTTCATTTCTCCTGTCTTTATCAAATTCTGATTCCCATTATCATCATATCGTCAAGTTGTGAATAATCTCCCTGCCATTTCCCCATCGTTTTTTCAATCTCTGTTTTTTGATTATCCATAGATTTGTCAGATATATTAATCAATAACTCTTTAAACGATTTTTGTTTGTATTTCAAGCCTTTTTCACCACCAAACTGATCAACATATCCATCAGAAAATAAATATAGCATATCCTGTTTGTGGAGCTCAAACTCCTTATTTACAAACCCTTTATCAACTTTAACTGCATGAATTCCAATGGGCATTTTATCTGCTTTTATCTCGTGCACTTCTTTTTCCCTTACAACAAAAACAGAATTATATGCACCTGCATATTGCATCTTAAGTGTTTCTCTGTCAATAATACACAAGGCCATATCCATTCCATCTTTAGAACCTTTTATGCCATATTCCTGATGTAAAGAGTAAATAATATTTTCTCTTAGTTGATCTAAAACAGAATTGGCCTGAATGGTTTTACTTTTATTTACTATTTCATTCAGAAAAGCAATTCCAAGCATGCTCATAAAGGCTCCGGGAACTCCATGCCCGGTACAATCAGATACTGCAATTATTATTTTATCGTCTTTTTCAGAAACCCAGTAAAAATCACCACTGACAATGTTTTTAGGTTTCATATAAATAAAATATTCTGCTAATACTCTTTTCAGAAATTTTTCCTGAGGAAATAATGCCGATTGTATTCTTCTGGCATATTCAATACTATCAGTAATAATTGTATTTTGATGTGCAATCTGGTCATTTTGTTTAGTAAGAATAATATTTGTTTTTTTCTTACGCTGATAGTTTTTAAAAATAACATAAGCCAGAACAATCATAAATAAAAATCCGCTTACAAAAACCCATGTAAAAATCTTCTGTTTTTGAAGTCTTGCCTTTTGTTCTGCCTCTTTTTGCTGTTGCTCAAATTCAATTCGTCGTTGTTCTTTATCAAACTCATATTGTAATTCAAGCTCGTTAATTTTCTGACTGTTAAGACTATCCTTCAGGTTTGTAAATCGCCTATAGTAATAAAACGCTTTATACGGATTGTTTCTACTTTTATATAATTCTGACAATGCCAAATAAGTTTCTTTAATATCTTTTTTCAGGTTCTGGATTTGGGCAAAATCAAGGCTTTTATTTAAATATTCCCTGGCTTTTATAGTTTTCCCTTCGATTAAATAAATTTTCCCTAAATATCTTAAAATTGACGATATTTCGGTATTATCATTTAATGAATCTTTCAGCTCTTTAGCCTGGATTAAAAATACTTCTGATTTTTTATAATTTCCGGCATCGAAATATATCTTACCAAGCGTACTTAACGAATTTGCAACACCAAGTTTATTTTCTGTTGATTTATTTCTTGCCAGCACTCTTTCACTATACTCAACAGCATAATCCAAATCACCCATTTCATAATAAATATTACCCAATTCTTTATAGCATAGGGTAACACCAATACTAACTTCTTGTTCTTCTTCTATTTTCTGATAAATATTTAAGGATTGATTTACATAGTTGATGCTTTTTTGATAATTCTTCATCATTTTAAACAATCGTGCAATATTCAAGGCCGACCACGCTATTCCTTCGTTATTTTGAAGCCCTTCGTAGATGGACAAAGCCTCAAGGTGTTGATTTATAGCCAATTCGTAATTACCATATAGTCTATAAACGCTCCCCAGGTTAGTTAATGTTCGGGCTATTTCCTGATCGTTCTGCAAATCCCTGTTTATAGTCATTGCCTCTTCATAAAAGTTTAAAGCTTCACTGTATTCGCCCATTAACTGATATGTATTACCAATGCGGTTTAGCGACAATGCCTCTCCTTCGCTATTATTGTTTAATCTACTTAACTCCAGCGAATTATCAAGATGAATTAAGGCGTTTTCGAAATCATTTTGAATGTAACACGCGAAGCCCGTTGAAAATTCTGCCAAACACTGCAATTCGTAATTTTCAATTTCTTTACTGATTTTTATTGCAGACAAACCATAAATAACTGATTTTTCGGGGTTTCGGTTTCTATTCAACTCTGAAAGATCAATTAATTCATTTATTTTTTGAATGGCTTCGGTTTCAGAAGAAAAAGTTATTAAAGTATCTTTTTGATTACCAAATGCAACAAAATTACATGTAAGTAAAATAAGAAAAACATGAAAAAGGCTTCTTTTCATTTTAGGTAAATTAAATTCAGTATAAAAGTATAATACTTTTGCTTACATATCAATCCACGAAGGAAAATTTCTTGATTTTGGTTTTCGACCATAGAATAAATCATCCATATATAATGCAAATCGTCTGAAAATATATGAATTACTAATACCCCAACGAATAAAATTATGCATATAATTATTTGGATGAGCATACGGACATGCAGCCATGCAACGTCCACAATCGGTTCCTGATGTGCACCAGTAGGTAAAACAACTTTCATGATTTATTTTCCAGCGAAGCACTCCTTTTATTTCTTCTCTCTGGTTGAAAGATATTGAACTCGATGGACATACATCAGCACACTTTTTACAAATTCCGCAAAAATCTATTACCGATGAAAAATCTTTTCTTTTATCCAGCTCTAATGGTATATCAGTCGTAATAACTGCAATTCGAACCCTTGGTCCTAATTTTAGAGTCATTAACAAGCCCATTCTTCCTATTTCGCCTAATCCGGCATCACGAGCAACCAACGGACATATAAGTTCGTAATTACCGTCAATATGAGCACGAGCAGAATAACCTAAATTACGAATAAAATATGCCAACTGTAATGCAATAGTGCCTGAGCTTAAATATTGTTGAGTAGATTCCATTACTACCGACCCTTTTGGTGCCGTTTGCATCATTTCGTTATCCATTTCTATAGTAATAGCAATTGCATATTTTTGCTTGTTTGATATCTCTTTACCATACAAATCGCCACGTCCTTTATGCGAGTATAAATGGTAATCTTTTAACTCTGTAATTCCAACAGAATGAGCCCCAAGCTTTTTCGACCATGTTTTTAAATAATTGCTGATTTTCGAAGGTTCAATATCTATCACCTGTTTGGCAACAGACCCGTTAACAATTGGCTTTAAAGCTTCAATAACTTCTAAATTTGCATGTGCCGATGCAAAAGAGAAAGGATGATACATCGAAGAATCCGGAGATAATAATCCCGGTTTCTCTCTGAATTTATCGTCTAAATATTTTTTATCGGAATTATTTGAATAATACGAATCAAATTGCTTTGTTCCCGGCTTAAGCTCGTTACGTGAAAACATTACGTTTCTTTCATCATGCTTTTCTTTTGGAACTTGAAAACCTCCTTTGATTTTTGGTCGAACAGGAAAAAACAAAAGGATTATAACTAATACAACAACAGCTAATAATACTATTGATGCTATTTCTTTATAAGGAAAATCATATAAATACAATGAAATAAAGGGTGCAAAAAAAATGACAGAAAGTAAAAAAGAAATTTTTGCTGCCCGGTATTCTTTTTCAATTATGGAAATTATTTTTACATAAATCATTATTCCGGAAATGCCAAATCCCGTAAATAGTAATAGTAAATCAATTAAGCTTTGATTATAAGCAATTAAACTGAGCATGGTAAAATCTTTTGAGACAAATATATGATTCTAAAATAAAGAAAGGGTTTAATCCGGATTCATTTCTTTCCTCTCTTTATGATAAACATCCAAAGCCACAAGCATGGCTATAAATCCCCAAACAGGAACTGATGCTTTATCGGTATCGAGAAAGTTATTTAATATACCGTGCATAAAATAAGTAGATAAGCCCAAAATAATATAAAGTGAAAATTCTTTTATCTCTTTTGACTTTGTGTTGTGATAAACCCTGTATCCTGTTCTAAAAGCCATAAAGACGATAAGCATAAACGAAAGCATTCCTATTATCCCGGATTCAGATAATGGCCCTAAATACTCACTATGAGCATTCCCCAAATCGCCAAAATTCGTACTAATAATTGTTCTGTCGTAAGAATATTGAAAAGGAGCATACTGAAATTTATATGTTCCCGGGCCCCAGCCCCAAAATGGTTTTTCTTTGAACATTCCAATGGCACATTTCCAGCGATTAATTCGTTCCATATTTGATGCATCGGAGGTTATGTTGGCTATTGACTCTATATGCTCTGAAAATTTGCCTGAAGATTCTGATTCATTGCTTTCTAAACCCTCAAGTACTTTATTTTGCAAAGCAAAAAACAAAAGCACAACTCCCAAGCCTGCAATAAGAACATATTTAATCTTAATCTTTAGTTTAATAATAATTAACAATCCTATTCCGGCAAATAAGCTTAACCATGCAGCACGAGTATAAGAAAGAATAATTGCTATAACAAAAATGACAAAAACAATAATTGTGCTTGTTCTTAAAAACAGGTTATTGCTCTTCCTGATTAGGAAATAAAACAATGGAAAAAGAAACATTACAAGCATCGCTCCATAGGATGTGTGGTCACTAAAAAATGGCCAAACCACCCAGTTTGATGCGTGTTGATTATCGAGACCATAAGCTGATAACCTGATATTGGTATAGATAATAACAATTATAAGAGATGCTATATAAAGCCAGTGAAATTTTTCAATATTTTTATATTCCTTAAAAACCAGGGTAGCTAAAAAATACATAGCCACCACAAACCACAGTCTCGATAATAAAAACTTAAAAGATACTCCGGGCATTGTGCTGGTAAAACTTGTGAGAAAAATCCAAAAAAGATTTATATAAATTGCTATTGAAACCGGGTGTAACAATACCTTTTTATCGAACTTGCCATCCAGCAACAACTTGAATATAAACAAAACAAAAACACCTAGAAGTAAGGGTTCTGTAGGTAATGATAAATTAAATGGAATACCCGGGAGTAAATCATCTAACTGAATAGAAAGTGGTGTAAAAAAGACAACAGCCAAAAGAATTTTATCTAAGGATATAAAACCGGCAAATAAAAAAAGTAAAATTACAGGTAAGAATGCAATATAATATAAATCATAAGCTATAAACAGAATAAAAAAGGATTTTATTCTTTGACAAGGCTTTATTGTTTAAATTTCAAAAGATCTTTATAACTCTCGATAAAAAGCATCATTAATACAGCAAAAACAAATGCAGAAATAGTAGAAACAGCACAAATTAACCAGCGAACCGGATAAGCCTTTTTTTCGGCAGGATAAGCTTTTGCCACCAAAAACTTTCGTGGCAAATCCTGGTTTGCGTTTACACGAGCCTCAACCAATTTTGATTTTAAATCGCTTAGCCGTTTATTTTCATTTATAAGCTGTTCGCTTAACGAAATATATTTAGGATCGGTTCTGTTGTTTCCTAAAGCTTTTAACGAGTTTTCAATCTGCTCTATTTCAGATATTAACAGATTATACTCTCCTTCAACCACTTTTAAAATTCCAACCGCAACATCGTTCTGCATTTTATTTAACGTTTTGTCAAGCAAAGAAGCTATTTCGTTCGCAATATCAGCAGCCACCTGCGGATCTGTATCCATAACATCAATTTGTACAGCCTGGTATTCTGTTTTTTTAAACCTGATATTATCAGAGAATTCTTCGTGTAACTTAGTCATTGGAGATTCTCCTTCGGAATTAATATCATAGTGATTTAAAAGATCGAATTTATCGATTATTGCAAATCGTATATCTTCCGAATATAGTGTTTGAATCAACTGTTCTGTTGCTTCCTCATCACCAAAGTTCATAATATGATCATCGGGGTCAATTAACTCGGCAGTTGTTAGTGCATGCGAAACAGACACTTGTGTTTTCGGATAAAGTATTACCGACGATTTGAACTTTGGAGTTATTGTCATTGAAACAATTACCGAAGCAATGGCAGCAATTAATGTTACAATAATAATTGGCCATTTGTGCTTAAACATAAATCGAATGATATCCATAGAGTTGAAGTTAAATTCAGTTTGATCTTGCATGATGAACCTTTTTTTATTGATCTTTTCTTCTGTGTTTTTTTGTGGATTTTAGTGGTTTGGTGATTTAGTGGCTAATAAAAAATGCCACAAAAACACGAAAACACCAAATCCCAGTAAACCCGTCATAATAAAATCCACACTTTTGCAACTTAATGTATTTGTAATATGCGACTTATATCATAATAATATAAACTAAATTCAGGTTATATAATTCTTATTAAAAAATAATTTTTCTTTCCTTTCTGAACCAGTATATATTTATCATTCAATAAACGATCAGAACAAACAGATATTTCTTCTGATTGGATTTTTTCTTTATTGATGCTTACTCCGCCTCCCTCGATGGTTCTTCTTAAATCTCCTTTGGAAGGAAAAATTTGAGTTTTTTCAGCCAAAAGATCTAAAACATTAATTCCTGATTCAATTTTTGATTTTTCAACATCGAACATTGGTACTCCTTCAAAAACAGATAAAAATGTTTTTTCATCGATATTTTTTAACTCTTCAGTCGTTGCTTTTCCAAATAAGATTTTTGATGCAGCTACAGCTGTATTATAATCATTTTCAGAATGAACCATTACAGTCATTTCTTTTGCCAGGCGTTGTTGTAAAGTTCTCAAATGTGGT
>DAOWML010000186.1 GCA_030643125.1 Bacteroidales bacterium | reverse complement strand
TGACTATATGTTGATTTAGGCGGGTTATTTTATTTAATCATTAAGTTTTCACAACAGATAAAATAACAAAACCCAAATAATAAGCACCAAATAAATTCCAAGATTTAATTGCTAATTAATCAAACAATTATACTGAGAAATAAATATCAATTTTTAAGAATTTTGATAATTGATTATTGGGTTTTATTTGTGATTTGAAAATTGTATTTTGGGATTTTTGCTTCCATGCTTACGGCAGATAAACCAGCAGGCAAGTAATTGCAATATTACCTACTATTGTTTAACATAGAACCTAAATTATTTACTGCTCAGGTTCTTTGTCGGATATTTCAAAGTGCTGAAGTGGATCTTTACTGATTTTTTTATATTCAGATCTGCTTCTGTAGATATCACAAGCGAGATAAATGGCATTCCTGAACGATATTTCAGATGCTTTACCTAAACCGACTATTTCATAAGCTGTTCCGTGTCCGGGAGATGTTCTGATAAAATCTAAACCTGCAGTATAATTAACCCCTGAATTAAAAGCCAGTGCTTTAAATGGCGTTAAACCCTGATCGTGATACATAGCCAGAATAGCATCGAATTTCTTGAAATTATCGCTGCCAAAAAATCCATCGGCCGGATATGGACCAAGTGCTAATATACCTTCTTCTTTAGCTTTTTTAAGAGAAGGAATAATAATATCAATTTCCTCAGTCCCTAATAAACCATTATCTCCTGCATGTGGATTTAGACCCAAAACAGCAATTTTAGGTTTTCTTATACCGAAGTCCTGAATCAGGCTTTTATTCATTATTCTAAGCTTACTTAAAATAGCTTCTTCGGTAATTGCCTCAGAAACTTTACTTAAAGGTAAATGTGTTGTAACAACTCCAACTTTAAGGTTTTCACTTACCATTAACATCAAAGATTCCTTTGAGTCAGATTCTTGTGTTAGATATTCAGTATGTCCGGGAAAATTAAATTTTTCGGATTGAACGTTATCTTTATTTATTGGAGCAGTAACTAAAACATCAATTTTACCATCTTTTAGATCTTTTACAGCATTTTCTAAAGAAATTAAAGATGATTCACCGGCAATATTTGTTGATTTACCAAGCTCAACACGAACATTATCATCAAGACAATTAATTATGTTTGCCCTTTTTACATTTGCTTCATCTGCAGATCTGATGTTGTTAAAACTGAAATTTACAATATTCAATGCTTTACGATGATAAGCAGCAACTTTTGCTGATCCGTAAACAACAGGAATGCAAAAGTCAAATATTCTGTTATCCATTAAGGATTTGATAATTACTTCGTAACTTATACCATTAATATCTCCATGTGATATTCCAACAACTATTTTATTCTGAATCATATATCGTATTTTATATAGTCAAACAATAAAGGTAATTAAAGAAACAAAATTAACTATAATATTTTTAATTGCGTTAGTTCAATACAAGATTTAACTCTATAGCCTGAATAATACCATGTTTGTTAATTAGGAATTTTGGAATGATGAAATATTGGAGCTCAACGAAGCGATTTCGCGCAAGTAAAAGTATTTTACTTATTTTCAGATATAATTTGAGCTAATATTATTACAATTGACTATTGAAAAAGTCAAAAAGCAAGCGAACACCAACAGCTGTTGCTCCAATTCCCCTGTAATTATCTTGTTTAGTCAGAAATGCAGATCCTGCAATATCTAAATGTATCCACTGATAATCGGTGAAATGTTCCAGAAATTTGGCAGCTGTTATTGCCCCGGCTTCACGTGCGCCCAGATTTTTTATATCTGCAATATCAGATTTTAACATTTCGTCATATTCTTCCCAAAGTGGAAATTCAACAATTCTCTCATAAACATTATTTCCTGATACTTTTAGTTGTTCGAACCGATCGTCTTTAACATTACTCATAGCTACAATTCCTAAATTTCCGATTGCCGCATGTGCAGAACCGGTTAATGTAGCCAGATCAATAACTAATTCAGGCTTGTATTTTTTAGCAAAACTTAAAGCATCAGCAAGTATTAAACGACCTTCCGCATCTGTATTTTTTACTTCAACAGTAGTTCCGTTATGCATTGTGATAATGTCGTCAGAAGCATAAGCATTACCATTTAGTCGATTATCTGTTGCTGGAATTAAGCCAATAACATAAACAGGAATTTTTGCTTTTGTAATTGAATGAATTGTTCCTGCTACTGCTGCAGCACCAGCCATGTCGGATTTCATGGTATCCATATAATTGCCGGTTTTAATATTCAGCCCTCCGGTATCGTAAACCACTCCTTTACCAACCAGAACAAAAGGTTTTTTGTTAACTGCATTTTCAGGTTTCCAGGTTAAAATGGTAAATGTTGGTGGATCGACACTTCCTTTGTTCACAGCTAATAAACCATTCATTTTTAATGATTCAATCTTCTTTTTATTAAAAACTTCTACTTCAAATCCTGCTTTTTCTCCAAGTTTTTCAATTTCAAGTGATAGTTGTTCTGCGTTTAAAAAAGAAACAGGCTCGTTTACCAGATCTTTGGTGCTACAAACTGATTCGACCAAAATGTTAAGTTCAGATATTTGTTTATCATTAACCGGTGTACTGTATATAAGAATTTCTTTAAGATGATTTTTCTTTTCTTCCGGTTTACTATAATATTTTAGAAACTGGTAATGACTTAACGCCAATCCTTCGGTAAATGCCAATGTATATTCAGCATCATTGCATAAGTCAACTACTAAAATTTTACCATGTTTATTTGTCTTTAAGTCGCTATAAAGTTTTCCTGCTGCTCTTCGTAATTTTTCTTTTACAATGTGATGTTCTTTTTCTGTATTAACCCACTGTATGTACGACCATTTAGGATATGAATTAATTTCGATGCTATTTTTTTTATCAGATGCTAGTTCTTTTATATACTCAAATTCGGTTTGAGAAAAGGATACGTTTTTTAAATCTTCTTCTTTTTCAGCAAGATATATCACAGATAAATCATCCTGAATTTCTTTTATTTTAGAGATTTTAATATTCATCGTTAAACATTTTTAGTTACAGATTGTAAAGTTAATTAAAATGCCTGTTTTATTTGATTATTTTTGTGTTCACATTAGAAGTTATGATTTTTAAAGATTTATATAAAAAAGCACTAAACTTTGAGTTCTTAACAGCAGAAGAAGGCCTTTTGTTGTATGAGCAAGCTCCATTAGAAGAATTGATTTATTTAGGCAATAAATTAAAACAAGCTCAGAAGCCGGACAACATTGTTACATGGCAAATCGACAGGAATATTAATATTACAAATGCCTGTATATCGCAATGTAAGTTTTGTAATTTTTACAAAAAGCCTAATGACGAACATGTTTATGTAACGACTATTGATGAATATAAAACAAAAATTGAAGAACTTTTTAGTCTGGGAGGAGAGCAGCTATTACTACAAGGGGGATTACATCCTAAATTGAAATTGAATTTTTATACAAACCTGTTTAAGGAGCTAAAATCATTATATCCCAATATTAAGTTACATGCTTTAGGGCCACCGGAAATTGTTCATATTGCACGACTGGAGAAAAAATCATATCGTGAAATTCTGGAATCGTTAATAGATGCCGGATTAGAAAGTTTACCTGGTGCAGGTGCTGAAATATTATGCGATCGTGTTCGAAAAAATATTTCACCTGCTAAAGCCAATACCCAGCAATGGCTTGATGTTATGCGCGAAGCTCATAAGCTGAATATGATTACATCAGCAACCATGATGTTTGGGCATGTTGAGACTAAAAAAGAAAGAATAGAACATATAATTGCCATTAGAGATGTGCAATCTGAAAAACCGAAATCATCGCCAGGATTTTTAGCTTTTATTCCATGGCCATTTCAGGATGAAGGTACTGTTTTACAAAAAGAATTAGGAATAATAAACCAGGTTACATCTGAAGAATATATCAGAACAATTGCGATAAGTCGTATTATGTTGCCAAATATTAAGAATATTCAGGCTTCGTGGTTAACAGTTGGTAAAGATATTGCTCAAATATGCTTACATGCCGGAGCGAATGATTTTGGGTCAATAATGATAGAAGAAAATGTTGTTTCTTCGGCTGGTGCAAGTTATAAATTCGATGCAGAAGGCATACAAAATGCAATTCGTGAAGCGGGGTTTATACCTCAATTACGAAATCAGGGATATGAATTTGTTGAATATAAAGTTGGGGGTATAAATAATTAAATTTCGAAAGGAAGTTCTTTTACCAGTTCAATTTTTTCAGGAGTAACTTTAGCTTGCATCGGGATAATCTCAACTCCTTTTTTATAAGCCATTTTAAGTGCTTTTGAATATTCAGGATCAATTTCTTTTGCCGGGGCAAAAGTGTTTACGTCCATTCTTTGTATTATATATAGCATTACTGCTCGCATTCCTTGTTCCTTAACTTTTATTAAGGTTTTGAGATGCTTTTTCCCACGGCTTGTAACTGCATCAGGAAAAAGGGCGTAGTTTTCTTCTTTAAGTGTAACATTTTTAACTTCGATAAAACAAGTTTCCGTTTCGTTTTTTGCCATCACATCAAAACGGCTGTCATCGAATTTTACTTCTCGTTTTACTTCAGTATAACCTTTTAATTTTTCGATTTTACCATCTTTAACAGCTTCAAAAACAAGTTTATTTGGATTCCCGGTATTTATTCCAACCCAATCGCCGTTAATTTTGATCATTTCCCAGGTAAATTTTGTTTTACGATTAGAATCGTCAACCGGTGATAAATAAACTTCGGCATTATCTTCCAGGCAGCTTTTCATTGAGCCTGTGTTGGTACAATGGGCAATTACAATTTCGTCATTATCTAATTTGACATCTGCTAAAAATCGCTTATAGCGTTTTATTAATCGACCGTGAACTAAATGTTCGTTGAAGTTCATAACAATTTTAATTATTTAATATCATATATTACATGCAAAAAGAGAACATCCCGACATTGGGATTATAAAACATTAGATAGATTGGTTTGTTGTGGAGAAAGTTCTGTGTTGATAAATAAAATAAATTCCGAACCTTTGTCAACTTGTGAATTAACAATTATTTTACCCTTATGTTTGTTGATAATTCCATAACTTAATGATAAACCCAGACCGATTCCTTCCCCGTCTTTTTTTGTTGAAAAGAAAGGT
>DAOWML010000150.1 GCA_030643125.1 Bacteroidales bacterium | reverse complement strand
CATTAAATACAAGTGTTACAAATCAATTAAATAATTACCTGGATCATAATCCAAGACGTTAAAATACTGATTGTATTCTGGATATATTCAAATAATTAAAAAGAAGCCGGACATTATGCCCGGCTTTTTACTTTAATTATTCAATTTCTTTTTCAATCCATCCTGAGCGATCAGGTGCTGCAGGTGATTTTGGTTTCTTTACAGGATTTTCTTCCAGCTCTTTCAACAAAATTTCAACAGCTTTTTCAATGCTTGGATCAATTCCTTTTGCGGTTAAATGTGGTTCATCTACAACTTCAATATCTGGATAAACGCCAACACCTTCAATTATCCATTCTTCATTTTCATCAAATACACCGAATCTTGGAACTGCAATATAACCACCATCAACTAGTCCGGCATTACCGCTAATACCAACTAATCCTCCCCATGTTCTGGTTCCAATAAGAGTTCCTAAACCCTTCTTTTTGAAATAATAAGGAAAAGCATCTCCACCTGAAGATGAATATCCGTTAATTAACATAACTTTAGGACCATCATGAGCAATAGCGGGAGATTTCATAGGATGTAAACCATTTCTGTGCCAGTAGCTTAAAGTTTTACGATCAAGCATGTCGGCCATATTTTCAGGAATAAAACCACCACCATTAAAACGTTCATCTATAATCAATGCTTCCTTGTTATGATAAGCATACATTCCACGATGTAGTTCATAATTACCTTCTACTGCAGTGTTTGGAACATGAATATATCCAATTTTTCCATCAGAAAGTTTTTCAACCATTGCACGACGTGTTTCAACCCAATCTAAATAGAATAATTTCAATTCACTTTTTATAGTTTTTATGGTATAAGTTTTAGCTCCTGTTTCAGAAGGAGTAGAATTAACAGTTATTTCGATATGTTTACCTGCTGTATTTTCAAGAAACTTATAAGGATTGTCAGCTAATGTTACATTATTTTCATTCAGGTTAATTAAATAATCACCTTCTTTAATATTTATACCTTGCTCAGTTAAAGGAGATTTACGAGCATTATTCCAGTTTTCGCCTTTGTAAATTTTCGAAATGATATAGCGATTTGCATTTTCGTCAGCTTTAAATTCTGCTCCTAATAAACCGCCATCAATGCGTTTTACTCTCTCAAAATCGCCATAATTGTCATATGAATGACCTGTATTTGCTTCTGCAATAATTTCACAAAAGATATAGTCTAAGTCGGCTCTGTGGCTTACATAAGGTAATAATTGAGCATATTTGGCTTTTAAGCCGGCCCAATCGATATTATGTAAGTTCGAAACATAAAAATAATCTCTGAATATTCTCCATCCATCGGTATAAATCTGTTCCCATTCTTTTATAGGATCAATTTTCATTTCTACATTATTCAAATCTAATTTGCCATTACCGGCTTTTTGTTTTTGAGAAATTTCTACAATACCATAATCGCCTTTTGATGTGTAAAGCATTTTTTTACCATCAGCAGATAGTATTGCCCATCTAATACCGGATATAATTAACTCGTCTTTTTCTTCCGAAATATCATATTTATGCAATCCTTCTTCAGCGCCATAAAGGATTCCTTCTTTAACAGCTTCAAGGAATCTGTAGTTACCATCTTCAATTGGAAAATCCATTATTCTATTAGTAATGCCGTCGAAATCAATTTTAATATTAAGCTCATCTTTTTCAGGTTCATCATTATCTTTTTTACCTTTTTTTCTTTTTGATGAGTCTTCAGCTTTTTCTTCCGTTTTTACATCAACAACATCATTTTTAAATTTGAACAGCTTTGGGCTATCTTTTCTTAAAGCCAATGCATAAATTCTGGTTGCCTTGTCGTATAGGTATGTGAACTCAAAGCTTGAAAAATTGAGATTAAAATCACGATTAGATAAGAAGAAAATATAATCACCGCATTTTGAAAAAACAGGAGAGTTATCACTAAAAGTATCATCGGTTAATTTATGATTCTGACTTGAAGCAATATTATAAACCCACACAGCACTATTACCATTTTCACTATTATTAGTATAAGTTATCCATTTTGAGTCGGGAGAAAAACTGTAATCTCTGATTTCATTGGAATAAGCACTTGCAACAACTTTTATTGTACCCGTAGTAATATCGATATATTGCAGTTTTAAAGTACGATCGGAAAATAATAAATATTTACTGTCTGGCGACCATATAGGATCATATTTCCATGCTTTTGAGTTAAAGGTTAACTGCTTGGCTTTAGCTCCGCCTTTATTTTCTAAAAGATAAATTTCGTATTCGCCTGTTGCATCAGAAATGTAAGAAATATATTTTCCGTTTGGCGACCATGCCGGAGACATTTCACGAATACCTTGAGTTTTAGTAAGATTTACGGTAAATCCATTTTCTGCCGGAACAGAAAATATATCACCACGGGCATCAAATAAAGCACGTTTGCCACTTGGCGATATTGCAGCGCTTTCTATGAAATCACTTACATTTTTGAAATAAGGAATAATGTTTGGATTGTCGAAACTTATATTAACGGTTACTTTCTCAGTTTTTCCGGTTTCAACATTTAGTTTATAAATATATCCACCATTTTCATAAGCAATCATTCCGTTTTCGCCTGAAGGCCACATTACATCAAACTCAGAATGAGTTGTAATCTGTTTTATTTCTTTGGTGTCCAGATCGTAACTGTAAATGTTTAAAGTTAAATCTCTGTCGGAAGCAAAATATATTTTATTTTTATACCAAACAGGAATTTGATCAGTTCCAACAAAATCAGTTATCTTTTCCGATAGATCATTTTTTAAATCATAAATCCAGATATCAGAAGCACGTCCACCTTTGTAACGTTTCCAGGTTCTGAATTCGCGGCTAATTGGAGTATAACAAAGCTTAGTTGCATCAGGTGAAAGTACACCAAAACCGCCATCTGTTATTTGCAATGGCTTTTCCAAACCACCATCAATACTAACTAAAAAATATTTCCCGTTTCGTTCTCCAAAAGGAGTTCTGTTTCCTCTAATCAGAATATTCTTACTATCTGGTGTCCAGTCTAAAATAACATTATCGAAACCACCTCGCGGAGGCATTTCTCCAACATCATTATAATAAGTTAATTGTTGAGGAGTTCCTCCTGTTGCTGGCATAACATACACTTGTCTGCTACCAGAATATTCAGCAGAAAATGCAATCCAATTTCCATCAGGAGAAATTTTGGGGAATAATTCGAGTCCCTTATGTGATGTTAATCTGATAGCGTCTCCACCATTTTCAGCAACTGTCCATATATCGCCTGCATATACAAAGGCTATTAAATCATTATTGATATCAGGAAATCGCAATAAGCGGGCATCGTTTTGGGCCTTGGTTGAAAGTGCTGTAAACACAATTAGAAAGGCTATTACTGGAAGTTTAATTCTAATTTTGCGCATATTTAATTGTTTTAATTTGATTATTTAGACTAAATAAATTACGAATCGATTAATTTGAAAAATGATTTTTTTATTGGTTTACTTTTGTAAAAAATATTTTAAAAACATAACGAAGATAAAGAAAATATTATAATGGTATTAATGCTCACAAATTAGTTTTCGTAAATCTATAACAAGACACGAACTTACAATTACAATTTTTTCAAGGTGTTTATAAATAATTGAACCAAGTTTTTGACCAATAAAAAAGGCTAAAACTAAAAACAGGTACGTATACCAACCAAATCCAATATCGAAAAATATTCTTAATGCAATAATAAATGGAACAGGTATGTGAATGGATAAGACCCATTGCAAAGAAAATGTTTTAACATTTGCTCTCCAATACCCAAAAGGGATATTTAATACTAAAACTATTGTACTTATTACAAATAAGTTAATCATGTTATCAGTTTTTCTAAATTAGAAGATTGAAAACATCATTCGGAAAATCATTTTGTAAACGAATACCATCCAAATATCCAAAATTAAATACTCTTTTTATATTTTTTCTGCTAATTAATGTTAAGACTTTGAAAGTCTTAAAAAAATAGTACATTCGAAACATCAATTTGTTTAAAATTATTGTGATGGACGATAAAACAGCTAAAGAAATTAAGGAAAAAATTATTACTGAAATCGATAAAACAGAAAAATCGATTATCGAGTATAAAGAAATAACAAAACCAATTGCTCCCGAAAATGCTATTGGAAGAATTTCCAGAATGGATGCAATAAATAATAAGAGTGTTGCTGAAGCTGCTTTACGACAGTCAGAGGAAAAGCTCAGTAAGTTAAAGTATATGTTAACTCAGGTTGGAGAAGATAATTTTGGTATTTGTGCAAAATGTAAAAAGCCAATACCGATTGGAAGAATCCTTTTAATGCCCCAAAGCAGGCATTGTGTAAACTGTGCTACATAGTACAACACACTTGCCTGCTGCAAGTAAGCATTTTTGTGCGTTGTTAAAATAATTATATCTTTGATAGGAGCTTCCGAAGTTTTTAATAACTTCGGAAGTTTTGTTTTAAAAATATAAATTTATGAAAAAAGCAGTTGTATATGATATTGTATTTATAATTGTGTTGGCAATTATATTAGTTATTGTTAATGAGTTTGATACTGAAAGACAATTATTCAAATTCAGGTATGTAGGTTTTCTGTTGGTTTATTTTATTGGAAGATATATTTCAAAGATGATTTATAAAGCTAATCGTTAATGAAAAGAATAATTATATTATTATCAATAATAATGATTATTGCTAATATTTCTTTCTCACAACCCGATATTTCCATTCCTCAAGCCAGTAATGTTGAATATACCTTACCAATTTTAGACATAAATAATAATGCTCGTTTAGGAGGATTTGGCGAAGTTGGTGTTGTTTCATCACTTTTTTATAAAAATACAGGTTTATATCAAAACCCGGCTTTAATATCAAGGAATGCTAAATATGCAGGTATTAATTTTAGTTATGAACCCTGGTTAAGAGAAATTACTGATGAACTGAATATTACAAGTATTTCCGGATTTTATGCAATTGACTCATCCAATGCAATTGGAGTAAATTTTTCTTATTTTGATATGGGACAAACAGTCTTAGTTGATCCATTTGGAGAATTTACAGAAACGATTAATCCTTATGAACTGTTTTTCAAGCTTGGATATACCCATTCGTTTAATAAATCGATTTCAACAGGTATTGCAATTAAATATTTAAGAAGTAAAATTGGAAAGAATTTACCTGATGTCAAAACAATAAATTCATTTGCCGTCGATATTGGATTTAATTACGATAAAAAATATAAGTTAAACCAATTGTCATGGTTAAACACAAGTTTGGGAATTGCAATAACAGATTTCGGACCAAGAGTTTCTTATACGAGTTCTGATAAGAGTTTTATACCAACAAGGTTTATGGCAGGTTTATTTATTAATCCCGATATTGATCTATCCCATAAATTTAGATTTAATATTGAACTTGCTTACCAGGTCGAAAAATATCTTGTTCCAACTCTTCCGATATACGATACAGAAGGAAATATTATTGATGGCTATAATCCTGATATTAGTTCGTTCAAAGCTTTGTATCAATCTTTCTATGATGCTCCGGGAGGTTTTGAAGAAGAAGTGAACGAAATAAAACATAAATTTGGAAGTGAACTGCGCTTAAGTTATTCTGATATCGCATACTTTGCTTTTCGTCATGGCCGAAAAATAGAACATGAAACAAAGGGAAACAGAAAATACCAGACTTTTGGTTATGGTGTTGGGGTGTATGGTTTTATGTTAGATTATATGAAGTTGAAAACTGAAAATGATTCTCCATTAGATGGTACATGGATATTGACTGTTGGATATAGGGTTAATCTCGATAAAACTTTTCTCAAATTTTAATATAGCTGATTTTTTTGTTTTTATTTTTTTGAAAGATATTTTTTGCTAAAAATCCATAATCCGAGGAAGAATAATAACCAACCAATTCTGAAATGTTTTCCGTGGAATGTAGAGTTTAAATCTTCCAAAATACTTGTGAACTCAAAGAAAGTAACTATAATCGTAATTCCTGAAAACATTAAAGCTGATTTAAATATACCAGGTGATTTTATTTTGTTAGTATTTAATACCGCAAAT
>DAOWML010000123.1 GCA_030643125.1 Bacteroidales bacterium | reverse complement strand
CAAGTACAGAACAACCTACAGGAGCAATTCCAATAGTTTGATCCTGAGCATTAAGTTCCTCAACAACCTCCATTACTAAACGGTGAGCAGTACCATGACCACAACCGGGACAATAACTTAGTGCTTTATCAGTAAGAAGTTTAGTTTTCTTATAAACTAAGTTTTCTTCTTTTATTATATCGTTGTTTATTATATTTTCAGCCATTTTTTATCCTCCTATAAAAAAATTTGTTCCAAAGCTTCAACAACCTCTCCCGGAGATGGAATAATTCCACCCATTCTTCCAAAGTGCTCAACAGGAACATTACATTCAACAGCTAATTTAACATCTTCAATCATTTGTCCGGCACTCATCTCAACAGATAAGATACCTTTAACCTGTTTCCCTAATTCAGCCAATCTCTCACTTGGAAAAGGGAATAAAGTAATAGGTCTAAACAATCCGACTTTTATACCTTTTTCGCGAGCTAACTGTATCGATTTTTGACAAATTCGTGAACTTGTTCCATAAGCAACAAATAGATATTCGGCATCTTCAGTCTGAATCTCTTCAAAACGAACTTCATTCTCTTCAATTTCTTTATATTTTGCTTGAAGTTTATGATTAAACACCTCTTGTCTGTAAGGATCAAGGTCTAATGAAGTAATAATGTTTCTTTCGCGATTAGCATCTTTACCGGTTGTTGCCCAAGGACATCTTTCTTTTACCTGAGCATCTGTAAATCTTGTTTTTTGCTCTCCTATCTCCACTTTTTCCATCATCTGTCCAATTGCACCATCAGAAAGTATCATTACAGGGGTTCTGTATTTAAATGCTAAATCGAAAGATAATTCAACAAAATCATACATTTCCTGAACTGAAGCAGGTGCTAATACGATTAATTTGTAATCGCCATGGCCGCCACCTTTAACTGCCTGAAAATAATCTGATTGAGCAGGTTGAATCGTACCTAATCCCGGTCCTCCCCTAACAACATTTAAAATCATACAAGGAAGTTCAGCACCAGCCATATATGTAATACCTTCTTGCTTTAGGCTTATTCCGGGACTTGAAGATGATGTCATAACCATTTTACCTGCACCGGCACCACCATAAACCATATTAATAGCAGCTACTTCACTTTCTGCTTGAAGAACAACCATTCCTGTTCGTTCTTCCGGTCTTTCTAACATAAGGTACTCAAGAACTTCTGATTGCGGAGTAATTGGATACCCAAAATACCCATCGACACCTGCACGAATAGCGGCTTCTGCTATCGCTTCGTTGCCTTTCATTAATCGTAATTCTTTCATTATTATATTTCTTTTAAAAATTTAATACTTATTCGTTTACTTTTTTTCTGTAAACAGTAATAACACCATCAGGGCAAACAATGGCACAATTAGTACAACCTGTACATGCATCAGGATTTGCCATATATGCGTAATGATATCCCTTCCCGTTAACATCTTCCGAAAGAAGAATAACATCTGTCGGGCATGCAGGTATGCAAACTTCGCAACCTTTACATTTTTCGATGTCAACTACAATTGCTCCTTTAACTTTAGCCATTATAATTATATAATTTAGTTTTTATTATTTTTTTGAATGCACACAAAGGTAATATTTTTTAGTCAGATTTTTCAGTATAGCGGCCTTGTTTGCGCCTGTTATTCAACAGGTTTCTATCATCCCGTATTCCATTAATATTCAGCGACTTGGAATCATGAAAAACCAGTAATTTTTTATCGGCTTAATCTTTAGCTGTGATGTTCGTTAAAAACCTGTAGTCTGTATTCCAAATCTTTAAACCGGCTTTTGTGAATCTGTGAAACACAAGCACGTATACCTTCTGTCCTTTCACTGCCTGTAGTGGCCAGAGAAATTGCACTAATTCCGTAATAAAGTAATTCCTCAATCAATTCTAAACCACCTATTTCCGGATACGAAAAAGTAAAGTAAAAACCATCAGCTAATGGTTCATTCTCATCCATATCATATACTATCTCAAATCCATTATCAGTAAAAAGTTTCTTCATTATTTTAGCTCTTTCACCATATTCCCTAACACTTTCTACAAAATTAAAGTCACCATCATTAGCAGCTTTTAGCATAGCAGCCAATCCATATTGTGCCGAATGACTTGTCCCTGATGATAATGGATACAAAGCCCCATATATCATTGAATAGCCAAAACCATCTGTTTTATAAAACCGTTTTAGATCGGGAAAATTACGTTTAAACAACTCGTTTGAAATTACAAGCATTCCAATTCGCTGACCTGCATAACTAAATGACTTAGAACTTGAAATCAACAGAATATAATTACCGGTATAATTTGCTACCGATGCCTGATATGGTGCAACGCCCGGTTTAGATAAATCTTTACGAAAATCCATTGCAAAATACGCTAAATCTTCTATAACAACTACATCATACTTAGTTGCCAGTTCTCCAATAATCTGTAATTCTTTTTCGGTAAAACAAATCCATGACGGATTATTGGGATTCGAATACAAAATAGTTGAAATATTTCCTTTTTCAAGATAAGATTCAAGTTTTGCCCTTAATTTATCACCTCTATAGTTATATACATCAAAAGTTTCGTATTTTAATCCCAGTAAATGATGTTGTTGCTTTTGTACCGGAAATCCCGGATCAATAAATAGTGTATGATCTTTCTTTTCATCGCGTCGGCATGAAACAAGAAATGAAGCTAATCCTCCCTGGTTCGAACCAACAGTAGGTATACAATTCTTTTCATCAACCTCAATATTCATAAAATTCTTTACAAACCGGGATATTTCCTTTTTAAGAATATCAACTCCTTCGATCATTGGATACTTAGAAGCCACGCCACTTTTTAGTGCAGCTATTTCTCCTTCAATACCAACCTGGGCTGGAGGTAAACCGGGAACACCCATTTCCATTCGAATGTATTTTTCGCCTGTTTCCTTTTCTATTTCGTTTACTAATCGAACTAATTCACGAATTGAAGCTAATCCAACTTTTTCTAATCCGCTTTGTTCAAGTTTGTTTTTAACAACACTAGCATCAATAGGTGTTTTTCTTGTCAAAGTATTGCCCATAACAATATTTATATAAAATTAGTCTTAATTTTTTCAACCCAGTTATTTACTCTTTCGTCAGTTAATTCAGGTTCAAAATCTTCATTTACCGGCAATCCGATAAATTTACCATCAATAACAGCTAAAGACTCTCTGAAATCGTAAGCTTCAGTTTCAACCTGTCCAATAATTTTAGCTCCTTTTGGTAAAATTTTTCCGGCAACAATTCCTAAAGCATCAACAAAATGTAAATCATAAGTAATCTGATCACCTAAACCAAACATAGCAATTACTTTATTCGAGTAATCAACCTTTTCAACTTCCGGAAGAAAAGCATCCCAGTCATTAGCAGGTTTGTCTGATTCCCATGTTTCTTTACCTATTGTAGATAATCCAAAAATGACATTCTCGTATTTTTCTACATCAGCTGTTCTTGCATCTTTAGCTGGAATTAAATCAATATTTTCATTTCCAAGAGCAGCAGCAACTTTTTTTGCCACTTTTTCGGTTGATCCACCAAGTGGGCCATAAAATAATCCTATCTTTTTCATTTTATATTTTTTTATAATTTTCTTGTCGTTTCGTACAAATATACAATTAATTTACATTTTTCATATCAGCAATCTCAATTATAACGCTACATACCGTATGTTTATTAATATATTATTTCTTCTGAATTAAATTATATGCATAACTAAATACAGGATTAACTACTAATGAAACAATCATTCCAATAGTCCCTGCCTGAGGCGATGATTTTGGTCCCCAAATGATAAATAATCCCACACACACAACCAATCCAAGAACAGAAGAAGATATTGCTCCAACTTTATTCATATTCTTATTAAATAATCCCCAAACAAATGGACCTAAGAAGAATGATCCGACGGCACCCCATGAAATTCCTAAAATTGCAACAATAGAATCTGGTTTTATTAATGCAATAATTACTGAAATCAAAATAAATAATATGCTTCCAACCCTCATTAAAAAAGTAAGTCCTTTATCACTTACGTTCTTATTAATAAATCCGGCATAAAAATCTTTTACTAATGATGAGCTTGAGATTAAAACCAACGCAGCCAGGGTTGACATTGATGCTGATAATATAAGAATGAGAATAATTATTGTTAGCGATTCTGGCACGACCATATTTAGAAGTTCCGGCATTAATGCATCCGGATCAAGAACACTTGCATCACCTGCAGGAAATGACAATGGAGCATTTCCGGGATTTAAGAAAACTCTGGAAGTTGAACCAATAAAGTATGCAATACATCCAATTAACAAAGCAAAAAATGTAGATGCTACCATTCCTATTTTAATAGACCTTCTGTCCTTAATTGCATAGAATTTTTGAATCAGTTGTGGCATTGCAAACGGAGCAACACTTGTTAGAAATATCAGCGAAAACAACGGCCACCAACCGGGAGGACCAACTACTTCAGTTAATTTGGGATTAATATTTGACAATGTCTCAGTAATAGAAATAATACCACCGCCCTTATTTACAGTAAAAAATACCAAAACAATAACACTGGCGGTCATTATCATTCCAAAAATAGTATCTATCATTGTCATTGATTTATAACCACCCAATACCAAATAAATTGAAGTAAATACTCCCATTGCCACAACAACGTGCCAATAATCAATATCGGGAAAAGATGCTTCAAATAATTTTGACAGTCCAATAAATACTGCTGCTGAATACGGTACTAAAAAAACAAAAATTGCAATCGAAGAAGCAAGTTTAAGAGATCCACTATCATATCTCTTTTCAAGAAATTCACTTAATGTAGAAACATCATAATCGATTGACATCTTTTTAATTCTCCAACCCATTATAGCCCAAACTCCTAACACACCGACTAAAGCATTAAAAACTCCAATCCAAATTCCGGAATAACCGAATCCCCAGCCTACTTTACCTGCAAAACCAATAAAAACAACAGCCGAAAAATAAGCTGTTCCATACGAAAATGCTGTCATCCATGGACCAACATTTCCTCCACCAAGAAAAAAATCGGAAAATGATTTTGTTTTTCGCAAACCGATAATTCCGATAACAATTATCATTAAAGCATAAGCTGCTAATACTATAATTTTTACTGCCATATCTTATATTTTTTGGTTCTACTGTTATTTTAGTGTAAATGATTAAATGCAAAAATGAATAAATGTTATTTTCTGTCATAATCTTTCATAAGCATTTTATCATTCAATCATTTTGTCATTTTTCATTACCCATTAAATTATCTGTCGGTAAGGACTTAGCTTCGCTAATTACTTCGTAATTTGCCGTTCGTGGTAATACCCATTTCTTAAAAAAAGTGAAATACAGAAAATAAAACTCTGGTATTTGAAACTTCGTGTGTATTTTCAATCTTTCCGTAATCTAATTCATCCATCGTTCCATAAGCTGCAACAGTATATTCCAGCTCAAGCGCTAACATGAAATTTTTTATTTTATGTGATATGGTTGGTGTGATTCTATAAAAATAATCAACATCCAAAGCCATTCCATATGTACTTCCCACGATTGGATCATTTGCACCCAGATTTTTCGTATAACCTCCGAATAATCCGAATTTTGTTTTATCGCCATAAATTATATTACCCCACATATATAAGTGATTAAACGGTGTGTATTTTTCAATACCTGAAGTACTATCTATATTGCTTACTCCATAACCACCAGGCATTATACTTTCAGAAAGATTTTGTCCGTAAATAGCTTTCCCTTTAATAGTTAATTTTGATTTTTGATATTTAAAAAACGCCATTCCCGCATAAGAACTTAACTTCTCATCCGTTGCATAATTTATCCCCGATGTTATTGCAGTATCAACTGATATTCTGGGCTGAATACATTTATAATCGGCAGCTATACCAACTAATAAATCGCCAGGATTATATTGTAACTGTAAATGCAGATTCGGAATATTTGAATTTTTAAGATATTTAGATGATTTTCCATCTGGTCCTTTATTAGCATAATCACTTTGTGAAATTGCAGCTGCAATAATTTTAAAATCATTTATCCTATGAGATAACTGCAACATAGGACTTCGATTAAATGGCTGAAAGGGAATACCTGTATTTAATGATATTACCGATGGATAAACTTCCTTAACAAACATAGGATGCCATTCTCTTCCTAACAATATTTCAGTATTTTTCCAGTTCAATTTCGAATATGCATGGCGCAAACGAACCCGACTTGTAAATCCATCTGCTCCACCAGTAAAATCAATCTCAACTAATCCTGTTAATTTTGCACCTAACACATCCGGTCCGGTTACTTTTCCTCTTATTCTTGATGAAATATCAATTATATTAAATGAACCATGTGTATTTATGTCTTTTCCATTTGCATCGTAATTTACATCTTTTGGAAAAATGTGTAGCAAGCCTTCTAATGCTTCAACATTTTGTCGCGAATCATAATAAATATCACTTTTAATAAATCCGGAAACATTAAATTTGATTTTTTTCTCATCAGTATCTTGTGCAAACGCCTGACTTACTGATAAAATAAATATTAACAGAGTATATTTTAGTTTCATGTTTTGAGTTCAAAATTTTTAGTTGCAAGCTATGAGTCTCGAGCTTTTTTACATTTAATTTATATATTAAAAAATTTAATCATTTTGTCTATTTAACTTTAATCCAAGTTTTCTAATTTACTTGTTAACTAATATACTGTTTCCTGCCAACTGCTAACTGCCGCTACCTAATAATACAAACACTGTCGGGTCTATTTTACCCACCGTCAACCTACAGACTCTGACAGGTTTTTCCGTCACTAAATTTTACAAGTTAACCATTTTACTAATAAACTTTCAGGCTAAATGCCGCTGTTTCCTGAGCAAACAGCTTCCCAGCAAATAACAAAACAATAAACAGACAATATTTTAATATTAATTTTAGTTTCATTATGTTTTAATTTCTCATTTATCAGTGAATAAAGTAATACCCAGCCTCTCACAGCCTTTTAAAAATCCTTCTTTT
>DAOWML010000209.1 GCA_030643125.1 Bacteroidales bacterium | reverse complement strand
ATTTCAAGACAATTATCAATTATGGTATGAATATCGCATTCAATAAGTTTTGAATCATCCCGACGACTATAATGATTCAGACTTGTAACTATATTAGCAGCCCTTTCAACACCAATATTTATTCCTTCAATTAATGGAGACACCTCTTCTTTGTGCTCTTTCAGGTTTTCGTCAAAATATTGCTCCAAGCCAAAAATACCACCTTTAATAAAGTTAAGAGGATTATTAATTTCGTGTGCAACACCTGAAGCTAAAACTCCAAGAGATGCCATCTTTTCGGCTTGTACAAGTTGTTTTTGAGTATTTTGTAAATTTATTAATACAACCTCAAGTTCTTCTCGCTGATGATGCAACTCTTCATTAGTAGATAATAATTCTTCATTGGAAGTGGCAAGCTCCTCAGTACGCTCCTTTACAAGAAACTCAAGATGGTTTCTATGTTTTTCAAGTTCTTTTTCAATAATCTTTTTTTCTGTAATATCGGTAATTGTTCCTATATAGCCTTGAATTTTATTGTCAACAATTTCCGGTTCAGCATTACCAAGAACCCAAACAATACTGCCATCAGGTTTAATAAATCGGTATTCGGCAATTGACTTATCATTCTTACCAGAATGTGATTTCCAATTAGCTTGGAGTTTTTCTTTATCTTCCGGGTGTACTGCTGTAAGCCAACCATCACCAATTGCCTCTTCAAATGCTAATCCTGATAATTCCATCCATTTTGGGTTAACATATGTTGTATAACCATCGGCTTTAGTTCGGAAAACACCAACCGGCGAAACCTGGGCTAAGGTTTGAAATAGTTGTTGACTTTCTATTAATGCTTTTTCGGCTTGTTTGCGTTCGGTAATATTCTCAACGAAACCCTCATAATACAGTATCTTTTCTTCAGGGTCACGAACTACACGGGAATTCTCTTTAATAATAATAATTTCATTATTTTTCTTTTTCCATTTCGATTCGAAATCTTTGATAAAACCATTTTTTTCAAATAGTTCAAGATTTTTTTTTCTTGATGAATCAACATAAGCATTTTCTTCATTATAATTTCTTTTAGAAAGTTCTTCCAACGAATCAAAACCCAGCATTTTAATCAGAGCAGGATTAGCTTGTAAAAATTTGCCTTCACGAGTGGATTGATAAATACCTATTTGAGCATTTTCAAAAAGCGTTCTATACTTTAACTCGCTTTCTTTAAGCTCTGATTCAATCTTTTTTCGTTCGGTAATATCAATTAAAGAAAATTGAAGTAATGTTTTTTCATCTGATTTAAAGGATAACAAATGAACTTCGGCATCCCAAAATTCACCATTAGGACGTTGATGAAGCCATTCAAAAGTAACACTTCCTTCCTCCATTGCTTTTTCAATATATGATACTGCTTTTTGAGATGAAGGAGTACCGTCATATTGAACAGGAGCAGAAACATCAAGAGGTGTTTTTCCTAAAGAAGCTTCACGCGAAGGAAAACCATACATTTTTACACCGGCTGCATTAATATCAATATACTTATAAGAAGTTGAGTCCATAACTATTATAGGAATATTGGAACTATCAAAAACTGTACGGCGAAACAATTCACTTTGTTTTAGTGCTTCCTCGGCCTTTCTCCGTTGTTGATTATCATATTCAACTTTTTCAAGCGATTGTTTATTAATTCTAAAAATATTATATCCCACAATACCGGTAAAAATCATTGCTACGGATGTATCGATAATATAACTCACAATCGTTGCATCAGATAAATTTATCCGATCTTTAACAATTTGTACAAACACAATTAATACCAATACATTTGCTAAAATATAAAGCAAAATAGTAGATTTGTATTTTGTAATAAATAGAGGCGTTAAATTAAGGAGAGCCATAATTAAAACAACTAAATAAAGACGTGTTATTACATTCTCACTATATATCCACATAACATACCATACACATGCCATTGCAGATGTCATAAATAAATGAGTTGCAACACTATATTTACCTTTAATTAAAAGAAGAAGACAAGTCCCAAAAAAAACTATAAGCGAAATCTCAGAAAAAATAATAGGGGAAAAAATTCCATTGTCCTCAATACTATTCATCTGAGCATAAGTTGAAGAAAAAATTAGAAATACCATGCCAACCATTGCTGCTATACAGAGGTAAAATATAAAACGTGCCTTCTGTTGAATAGTATAGTCAGATTTATTATAATAGCTTAAAACTTTAGGAAGTTTAAACCTGTGTATTGAGTCACCTTTTTGACTATCTTGAATTCCCATAAGCAAGTTCGTTAATAAATATGGCCATTTTCAATGAATAATAATTCTGGCTAATATGGTATTTTGCTATAAACAAGTGCCAAAACTTCTTTTTTATTGATTGTTATTCATCATTATAAATTTAAGAAATCTTTTACTATTTTACAAAACCAAAAATAAAAAAGGGTAACTGCTTAACAATTACCCTTCACTTTTCTTCACAGTATTTTCAAATATTTCTTTTTATTTCTTCCCAGGTTTCACTACTCATCTTTGAACCAATAACTTCAATTACTTTACTGGCACATAATGAACCAATGCTACCACATTTATTTAATGGCAAATTATTTACAAGTCCATATAAAAATCCTGAAGCATATAAATCTCCTGCTCCTGTTGTATCAATAGAATTAGCTTTAAAAGCTTCTATTCTGTACACTTTCCCTTCGCTTTTAACCATTGAACCTTTACTCCCAATTTTTACAATTGCAATCTCACATTGTTCTGCTAATTCATTTAATGAATCTTCAGGTTCTTTTCCGGTAAATGCTTTTGATTCCTCTTCATTAGCAAAAATAATATCCACATAATTTTTTACATAATCTTTCAAAAACTCAAGATTATCCTCAACAATATTAAAACTAGCCATGTCAATTGAGATTTTCATATCATTAGCTTTAGCCAGTTTGGCAGCTTTAAGCATTAGATTATGATTTTGCACCAAATAACCTTCAATATGTAATATCTTATAATTGCTAAACTGATCAACCTTCAGATCGGAATCAGATAATTCAATTGCAGCTCCTAAATATGTAGCGAAAGTTCTTTCAGAATCAGGAGAGATAAGAGCAATTGCTCTTCCTGTATCGGTTGCACTTTTTAACATAAATGGCTCAATGCCATTTGCTTTCATATCATTACTAAAAAACTCGCCAAATTCATCTTTACCAACTTTTCCAATATAACCAGTAGGAACTCCTAAACTAGCCAGGCCGTGAATTGTATTAGCTGCTGATCCTCCTGATGATTGAGATTTTTCAAAATTTGAAGTTGCAATATTAATTTTATCGGCAAAATTTCTATCGGAAAGTTGCATACTTCCTTTTTTCAACGAAAATTTTTCTAAGGTTGAATCATCAGGTAACTGAGTCATTATATCAACCAGAGCATTACCAATATCAAGTATTTTATCCATTATTTTTATTTTTTTATTTTTAAACTAGTTACAAAAGTAAAAAGATTATTTAAAAAGCCTTGCAATTCAATCAAAACAAAATCATTTAGATTCCCACCTCCGCGGGAATGACAACTCAACAGGAATACTTAAACAAAGCCTCAATAAATTCCATTCAATTAAAAAGATTATAATAAATTTGGTTTATATTATAAACTACTTTATATTTGCAATATGTTTAATTTTAAAATACAATTATGGAAACAAATGAAAAAGTATTAAATCCTGAAGAAAGTCTTCAGATAATAGAAAAAATGATCCAACGTACTAAAGGAAATTTACATGATAGTAGCTTCTATTTTTTACTTTGGGGTTGGGTAGTTCTTATAGGTATCGTAGGTCAAATAATCCTTGAAAGATTTACAGATTGTACAAAACCATATCTAATTTGGTTAATTATATTTCCAGCAGTAATTGCTAATATTATTTATGGAGTTCGCCATGGTAAAAAGACATGTGTATCGACACATCTTGACAGTTTAAACTTAATGATTTGGATAACGTTTTTGGTTAGTTATTCAATTGTACTAATATTTATGAAGAAATTCGATTATAATATTGTACCAATAATATTTCTTTTAGCAGGAAACGCAACATTCCTTACCGGGATAGTAATAAAATTTAAACCTTTAATATGGGGTGGAATAGTTTTTTGGATCGGAGTTTTATGTCTGTATCTTATACCCGGAGATTATGCTGTATTTGTTTCGCCATTAGTAATCATCTTAGGATATTTAGTTCCGGGATATTTATTAAAATCACAAAACAAAAACAATGCTTAAAAAATTAGATCCTTTATTACATTCCGAATTGCGATTAGCAATTATGTCTCTTTTAATTTCGGTTGAAAAAGCCGAATTTACATACTTAAAAGAGCAAACTGAAGCTACTGCAGGTAATTTAAGTGTTCAGATTACCAAACTTGAAGATGCAGGGTATATTATTGTTAAAAAAGGATTTAAAGGTAAAATACCACAAACTACTTGTAACATAACTAAAAAAGGGATTGAAGCATTTGAGAAATATGTAGAAGACTTAAAAGATTATTTGAAATTATAATTTTTTTAATATATCGGTTTATTTTATAAACCAGTTTATAAAAACATTTGACAAGAACAGTCAATTAAACAAAAAACATTCGAAATATTTTTGACTTGAAAAAGCAATAAATTCATAAGTAAACGTCAGTATTAATATAAAAAACCAAAACATCATGAAAACAAT
>DAOWML010000157.1 GCA_030643125.1 Bacteroidales bacterium | reverse complement strand
GAAAAAAGAAAAATTGGAATAAAAGAAGTTTCAAAAGAACTTGATATTCCAACACCATTTTTAGGAAAAATACTACAGACACTTGCAAAAAACAAAATGTTATTATCTACCAAAGGGCCAAATGGTGGATTTTCAATAGCTCGCCCGGCAAAAGAAATTACATTATTAAATATTATTGAAATTATTGATGGTTTAGATTTATTTAATGATTGTCTTATTGGATTAAGAACTTGTTCGGCAACTGCACATAATGATGTTCAGTGTCCTATTCATCATAAATATTGGCCAATAAGTAAACAAATATATGATTTGTTTAATACGGAAACCATAGAAAGTTTAGCTGATGAAATTAATGCATCAGATGGTAAAATAGGATTATAAATATTTTATTAAATTAAGTTTTTGAAGAAAAGGAAAAATTAATATACCTAATATACAACCTAATGTATTTGCCATAACGTCGAATAATTCTGCTGATCGATCGCTGGTAAAATAAAATTGAAAAACTTCCATTATAAGGCCATAAGATATAACCAGAATTAATGTTATAAGTGTTTGTTGTTTTTTATTTAATGTAATACGGAATAAAGATGATTGAAAAGAAACACTTAATAAAAAATAAAATGTAAGATGAATAAATTTATCAATATTATTAATTTGAAAAAACCCTACTTTATTTAAGTTACTTCCGGAAGTTACACTACCATAAAAAATTATTAGTGCTAATATTATGGTTTTCCAAAACTTTAAAATTTTCATCTTTTATTTGTTGTTATTAAAACAAAGTTAAAATTAAAACACTTCTTTCTTAATTTTTTTCATAACTTATAAAACGTTAAAATTAAAATTATGAAAAATACAAATACAAAGATTAAAAATATAATAAAGCAATTAAAAAATGAAAACATTCAAACATGGTTTGATGTAGGATTATTTCTGGACCGAATTAAAGAGAATAGAAAAATACCACAAAGAAGATTTATAGGTTCTTACGATGATTTTAAATCATATATGTGTAAGGGAGGCTTCGCTTTTTTAACATACCAGTATTCAATTGATGGAGTTAGCATTGAAGTTGAAAAATACACTAAAATATTAAACAGAAAATTTAACGGTTCAAATATCCATTACATTACAGGAAAATTTTATACGGAAGCAAAAAAACTTGTACCAAATTATGTTGAGAAATGTGAATTGCCAATTATTCAGGCTTTCGATGATTGGGATTTGTATAAGGATTTCTTTTTTACAAAACTTGAACGTGGGAGTATAGAGTATAATAATTTAATAGGACGATTTTGGGATCAGACTATAAATATTGTTGAAGATTTGGGTAGTTATATTACTGATAATAAGATAGGTTTATTATATTTAATTAATGTATGTTCTAATCCGGGTAATGTTTCATTAAGCCTGGCTGTGGTTTTATTATCGGAACTATTAGGAATTCCGGTAATTAACAATAATCATGATTTTTACTGGGAGGGAGGAAACAGTGAAATTAATAAAAAAACTAAAAATTTGTCTGATGGTCCAAGAGATTTCTTTTTTAGAAATTCGCATGTAGGGGAATTTTTCTCAATAATAGAAGTATTATTTCCCTGGGAATCAAGAATATGGATTAATGTTAATATTAATAAACAACAAACAGAACATTTAATAAAAATAAATGGCCATAATCCGGCAAACGTATTGGAAATTGGAACTGCGGTTGATACCACAGAATATCAAGATACCTCAAAGCGGAAAAAGATTAATACTTTTCATCAGTTTGAACAAGTGTTAAGCAGATACTCAGATACTTTAATCAGTTATTCGGCCAAAGATGTTATTGAAAGCGATTTAGTTTCGCCGGAAAACCCCAGACCAATTTTAATAGGTGCAAAAAACACAAAACCACTGGTAAAGTTTTTAAACGAGAATATTATATTTCTTCAGCCAACAAGAATAATTTCAAGAAAGAGAATAGAAATAGGATTTGAATTAATTGAAAGATTATTTTTAGAAGAAGATTTTAACAAAAGATTTAAGGAGACTAAACATCTTAAGTTAACAATCATTATAACAGGCCCTGTGGCGGGTGGGCATTTTGAGTATTTACGACGATTAATCAGGAAATTTAAAGAATTAATTGACTCTTTGGAAGAAGATGTTCGAAATAAAGTTTTTTTAGCGTTTTTATTTAGTGAACTTGATAAACCAAAATTCAAAAAGCATTTTGAAAACCCTGTTGGAATTCCGGAATTATATAATATTTCTTCGCTTATATTATTACCAAGCAAAACAGAAGGAAGAGGACTCCCAATAATAGAGGCAGCTGCTTGTGGAACACCAATTTTTTGTAGCAGATATTATCCTGAAAATGTTTATTCAGAAGTTATTGGAGAGCACTTGCCCCATTCTGATAGATTGAAGGTTATAGAATTTGATGGTAAAAACATTACAAAAAAGCATGTTAAGAAAATTATTGAAAGAGTATTTTACCCACATAAGTTTTCAGATGAAATAGTTCATAATAAAAAAGTTGTTGATAAAAGATATAGTTTAGATGCCCTTAAAAACAATATTGATGATATATGTTATCGAATGTATCGTCAGTTTAAGTCTAATCGGAAAGCAATGAATATTGTAAAAAGAGCCATTTCCGATTATAAAGAATTATGTAATTATACTAACGATGATTTAAAAAAAATATTAAATACTGAAAATAGAGAATACTTACCGGGTTATGGACGAATGCGATTTATGATTTTATTAAAATCGCTAATAGATCCAAGTTACTTTAGAGTTGAAGAGCAATTGTTCCGTGGTATGGCTTTTAATTATGCAAAAGAACTTATAAACAGTAGGATAAATAACATTCCTGAAAAACAAAAAATCAAGTTTTTTAATGCAGTTGAAGGAATATTTTTGTATAAATCAGGCGAGGTTAAAATACGTCACGACCATTCTTTACCTTACCGACACAGAAATAAGGACAATTATCCGTATCAGGATTTTACAATTCAGGAATTAAGTGGATTAATTAATTATTTGTATCATTCTATTATAAATCCTAAAGAAAACCCTAAAATAAATACTACTGCACACTTCTTTACGGATTTTGATTTGGCTTTATCACAACTTACATCAAGTACATATTTAGGAATTGATGACAGAAAATTTTTAATAAAAAAATTACAAGCAAATTTACCTATAGCCTATTTTCCTGGAAAATATATCAAAAACGAACTGGAGTTTTTTGCTTTGCAAGCGGTTCGATCCAGACTTGAACTAAGAATAGAAGAAGAATTAACCGAGGAAATAATAGAAAAAAATGCTAATTATATATCACCTATATATATAATGGCAAGTAAAACAACAACAATTGAAAATTACAATAGTCAAAGCATCAAGAATTTCATTATTGAGGGACAAGATGAAGAATTGAAATTACTATACAGATATAATATTTTACAGGTGATAGAAATAAATCAATTATGTATTGGGATTCATTTTAATCAACTAGGAGATGAAGGGCTTTCTAAATTAAAAAAAGTAAAAGAAGAAAATGGTTTCATAATTTCAAACCGACAAGAATCGTCAGTAATGACTGATATTATTGATATAGATAGATTTCATATCGGAAAAGTTGAGGACAAGCTTACTGAAGCAATAATGGGAATTCCATTAGATAGTGGGTTTATTCAATTTGTTCCAGCAGGTATTCGCCCAACTTTAGCGTATCCAACACCAGTTCAAACAGCAAAAGATTTTAATAAGTATTTAAAAAGCAAGGAATTTAAAAAGGCGATTGAAGATTTTGGAGAAAAAGAAGTATATGAAAGACTAAAAACAGATGCTGAAACAAAAATGTCGCCAATAAAAAAAGTAATTGGTGATTTACTAAGTAAAGAAAATGTTTCAGAGGCAGTAAGTTACGAATATGTAAGCGGAGTTTATAATGATGGTATGCCGTGGAGTGGTGTTGTTGCAAAAGCAGATATGAAAAATCATAAAAACTGGGAATTTATAGCAGAATCAAGTAAAAAAACAAAAAGAGTAACAGATTTTGTAAAAAGTTTAAAAACAAATTCGGGGAAAACAGCAAAAATTGCCTGGAATGGAGGTTATATTCTTAATGCAGAGCTTGTTGGTAAGTTGGGACTTCCGGAATCATATATTGGTTCTCCTTTAGGGTTGTTAATATCAGAAGGAAAAGTGTTAAGTGCACCTCTTTTTAATAAACCAGCATTAATTTTTAAAAATGGTGTTGTTAATATCTCCCGGGTAAATTGTTCAAAAGGCATTATTGTTTCACGTGGAACAGATGCCGTCGAGTTTTCTGAAGATCAGTACAATACAAATCAGGATTCAAGCAAATATTGTTTTTATGATTTAATGTATGAAAATGAAGAAATTGTAGTTGAAAAAAGCCATGTAATCAGATTGGCTGGTAATATAATCAAGGATATTGTTGATGTATCTGATAAACAAAACATTAAGATAATTTCTGTTGGTTTAACATTGGTAATACCAAAGGAAAAATTTCCAAAATCATGGAAAATTAATGATGAACTTGAAATTAAGGTAAATGGATTAGAAAACATTAACTATGCTGTTGAAGCCGGACCAATGCTTATTGATAATGGTGAAATTATTCTGGATATGAAGAAGGAGGGATGGAAAACTCAAAATTCAATCAAAACACAAGCAGCGCGGTTAGACTATACTGATATGCGAGGGCCAAAAATTGCGGTAGGAATAGACAATGAAGGAAATCTAATTGTGCTTACTATCAATGGAAGAATTAGAGAGTCGGTAGGAGCAACACATTTCGATATGGCAGAAATATTGAAAAAGTTCAATATTAAAAAGGCCATGGGTTTTGACCCCGGGGGTAGTAGCACCTTAGTTGTCAATGGGCAAACATTAAATATCTCACCATATAATAGTCGATATGAAGAAAATATTTATTCACTACCTCCAGAACCCAGAGCTGTTTCTAATGTAATAATGGGTTATATTAAAGATTAAAAGATTTGTAATTTTAATATTCTTCATTAATATTATTTTACACAAAAGAAAGTAAACAATAAATTGAATATTGAACACTGATTAACGAATAATGATTTAAGAAGTTAATCAAATATGATTTCTCTGTTGGCAAGGCAGGGAAGAATTGTTGATTGAGTTTTTAGTTTTAATAATTGAAAATAAAATAATTGAAGCGAAAAAGGAAAATAATGAATTAGTTTCAATTTTTGTAAAGAGTATTGAAACTGCAAAAGAGAATTTTTAATTATAAATAAATCTAAAATCGCTAATCGGTGTTCGATATTCGACATTCAAAAAAAGGCAAATGAAAAACTAGAAGATAAAAAAATAAACGTCATTAAAACAACGTTTATTCCGAATGTTGTATATTATCATTTGATTAGATTAAAAGATTTTTAAATTGGCGGGGATATATTTACACATACCTTTTTGTAAGCGAAAATGTGCCTACTGTGATTTTTACTCTGTAGCAAATAAAAGTAATATAGAAAATTTTGTTAATGCTATTTGTATGGAGATAAAACAACAGTCTGAATATTTGGATGGTGAAAAAATACAAACTATATATTTTGGTGGAGGAACACCATCAATGTTAAGCTCAAATCATATTGAAAAAATATTAGAAACAATTTATAGATATTTTCCAATTGAGCAAAATAATGAAATTACCCTGGAGGCCAACCCCGACGATTTGAATGAAAAATATTTAAAATTGATTTTTACTATAGGAGTAAATCGATTAAGTATTGGTATACAGTCGTTTAATGATTTGGATTTGCAGTTAATGCGGCGCAAACACACTGTAAATCAGGCAATAAATACAATTACAGAAGCACAAAAAGTAGGATTTAAAAATATAAG
>DAOWML010000329.1 GCA_030643125.1 Bacteroidales bacterium | reverse complement strand
GTTTGTATCAATCTGTATTGCAGAATTATAAGCATCGTAATAAAAGTTTTCACTTTCCCAGTAACTTGCTGTTGATGTTAATTCTTCATTAGGCATAAAACGTTTATAACAATCTATTCCGGTTACAAAATTTACTCCGGGTCTATTATTTACAAATTTTTTTATTACCTGAATTGAATAATTGCTTTCCAGATTGTTTATCCAAATTGAGTTAGCAAGTGCTGTTTCAGGGGCAACAACATAATCAATTGATTCATCTGTAATACTATCAGCTAAATCCATAATAATATTTAATTGTTGAAAATGCGATAAACCACCAAATTTGTCGTTATATGGATCAATGTTTGGTTGTAGAACTGCAATATTATAATCTTTGCCTTTTTCTTCGTAATTCCTATAAATCATAAGAGATATAAATATAGGAATCAATATAATTGAAATAAATAATGCAATTCGTGGAATTAATGGCTTAAAATCTTTCGAATTAATATATGATTTGAGAAGATTAAAACACATGATATTTAATAATACAATCCAAAATGTTCCTCCCAGTGTTCCTGTAAATTCGTACCATTGTATTAGTTTTATATCTTTAGCCAAAGCATTTCCTAAATTTAACCACGGCCATGAAATTTCTGCATTTAAATAAAAATATTCAAATCCTATCCAGTAAACCAATAATGCAAATTGTCCAATCTTAGGGCCTAATTTCCGTTTAGTAAAATGAAACATCCAAAAGGTGGTTGTCATTAAAATAGTATTTACAATTACTGCGGCAACAACACCAATAAATGCTGCATTATGTATCCAATATGTTGTCAGAATATTCCAAATTGCAAAAGTTAGTGCAGAATATCCTATAAGAATAATAGGTTTATTATTTACGCCGGTTTGATAAATATAATCTTCGACAAATAACAATGGAACCAGAGCAACTAAAATAATTAATCCCGAAAATTGCTGATACCATGGAAGTGTTAGCAAAATGCTACTTAAAATTACTAAAATAAAACGTGATGATTTTTTCATTAGTTCAAAAATTGTGATTTGCCCTGAAATAGTGTCACATGAATTTTAATTATGTTCGTGAGTGTCTCAATATCTGTTACAGACATAGTCTGTTTCATTTTTGGTTTCGCTTATTAACCAGGTATACACCGGTCAGAATTAAACCAATCCATAAAAACTGAATAATTGTAATTTTCTCACCGTCAAAAATTCCCCACGCTATAGCAAATATTGGAATTATATAAGTTACAGAGGCACCAAAGAGCGCTGATGTATTTTGAATTAAAGTATTAAAAATTACTAAAGCCATAACAGTTCCAATAACTGCAAGGATAGCTATGTATCCAAGGTTTAGCATATAGTCGTTTGTTGATAATGCAAATGAAAAATCAGTAAAGAGTAGATATATTCCGGCAAAAGGACCAACAAACATAAAAGCCATCGAGGTTAACTCTAATCCATTTAATCCTTTGATTTTATATTTTACCTGATTTACATTTATTCCATAGCAGATTGTTGCTAATACCACATAAAGACCATAATAATTTACATCACCTAAAATATTACTGTCACTTGAAGTATGTATAATCAAGCCTAATGCTCCAATTAATCCTAAGAAAATACCAGCAGCATTAATAAGCTTAGCGGTACTTTTATAAAAAATCAATCCAATTATTAAAGTAAATAAAGGGGTAGTTGAGTTTAGAATCCCTGCTAAAGCACTATCAATATTTGTTTGGGCTTTTGTAAACAGGAATGCAGGTATTGTTGATCCAATAAATCCAACAATGAGTAATGAATATATGTTTTCTTTACTTACTTTTTTTAAATTTTTTATTCCAAAGGGCAAGAATGCTAAAAAAGAAATAAAAATCCTTAAAGCGGCCACCTGGTCATGACTATAAGAGCGAAGTCCTTTTTTCATAAGAATAAAACTACTACCCCATATTAATGCAAGAAAGATAAGTGTTACCAACTGCCAGACCTTATTATTTAGATTTATTTTGCACATATTTTAAAATTAAAGGCATAAAGATAAGATATAAATTAACAATTTATTTGATGACATGTTTCATCTTTTTGCAAATAGATTGTTGATTTAGATAGTACTTGAAAGAAAAATGAAAATATTGCCAAAAGAAACATTTCTAATTTTGTAGAGTTTTATTGGTGATACTATAATAGGAATCTTTATCAAAAAAGCTAATTTTGCATTTGTTTTTATGAGGTCAGACGTATGAATGATTATAAATTATATATAGCAGGGAAATTTATTAAAACAGATCAAAAATTAGTTGTTACTAATCCATTTGATAATTCAGTGGTTGGGGAAACATATTTAGCGGGAAAAGAGGAGTTGGAAAACGCCATTGACAAAGCATTAGAAGTTAAAAGTATAATGCGTGATTTGCCTTCTTATCAGAAATATAAAATATTAAATGATATTGCAGGCAGAATTTCTGAAAAGAAAAAAGAACTGGCTCTAACCTTGTCTAAAGAAGCAGGTAAACCATTAAAATATGCACTAGGTGAAATTGATAGAGCAATACAGGTTTTTACTGTTGCAGCCGAAGAGTCGAAACGATTGCCTAAAGAATATTTTTCCATAGATTGGACTCCTGCAGGGGAAGGGAAGGAAGGTTTAGTTAAATATTTCCCTGTTGGATTAATTGCAGGAATTGC
>DAOWML010000051.1 GCA_030643125.1 Bacteroidales bacterium | reverse complement strand
ACGAGTACCAACTCCGGATCCTATGGCAAATTCCTTATAAAACTCATTCATGCGGAACATACCTCCTTCAAGTTTGTCGGAATTAAGATTCCAGACATTTCCTGCATCAATAAATAAGACACCTTCCAAAACCCAAAACATTTTAAATCTGTACTCAATATTTGCCTCAAGTTTTATATCACCGGTTTGATTCGGAAATCTGGTTCCTGATCCTCCGGAATAAGACCCGGGACCTAAATCTTTAACACTCCATGCTCTTATGCTGTTTGCTCCTCCTGAAAAATACATTTTTTCGAAAGGTAGTGATTCTGAATTACCATAAGGGATTCCTATTCCACCAAAAAATCTATAAGCCAATGTATTTGAATTATTTGTTACATCATAATATCTGAAGTCTATATCAAATTTTGCATATTGTGAAAAAGGCACACCTAAAACCGTATAACTTCCATTTTCATCTTTTGATGCATTGGCTAGTTCGCTAATACCAAACAATATATTACCTGATATCTCGGTATTTAATCTAAAGAAATAAAAATCTCTTCTTTTTTTAATGTCCTGATTATTAAATATCAGACTATAACTGGTTACTGATACAAGATGATCATCATAACTACTTCGTAAATTAGTAGAGTCGATATAGTCTTTAAATTCTTGTGTAGCATAAGGTAATTTTACTGCATTCAGTTCAAGAAGTTTTACCGAATGCTTCAAAAATTTATTACCATCCCAAATATATCCATAAGACATGTTGGCAATTGTCCTTCGATAATCAATTCTATCCATGAAATTATATCCTGCAAAAATCTGTGTCTTAGGACTATACTTTTTGCTGAATTTTTCGGCTTTAAGTACTGGTAATATAAATTTGGGAATACTAACCGTTACATTTCCACCCAGTTCCGTTGTATAATAATTTCCAGCTACATTTTGTTCATCAATTGCCTCGACTGCTCCATTAATTCTAAAATCTGTGATTTCGGCTCCTCCAAACAAACTCCTGTGCCGATAAAGTAAATTTCCTCCAACCCCAATATTACCATAAGAATTTGTTCCTTGAAGTTCGATTGTATATGACTGCAGTAAAAACTTTGAGAGTTGAATATTACAATCTAAATAACCAAGACTCAGACTGTCATTCTCTAGTGAATCAACCGTACTAAATTGAATATTTATTATTTTAAATAACCTTAAGGAGTTTAGATGTTTGTAGGTTTTATTAGCATTATAAAGGGAATATTGCTCTCCTTCCTGTATAAAATTTGATTGTATAACAACTCTCTTGCTTAGGTTATCAATTCCTTTAGAAATAAAGTAAATCCCGTCAACATAAGTTGTATCCAGATTATGATAGTAATTTTCACCTAAAGACAAAGCTTCTTTTTGGTCAAAATTGGTAAATACATAAACTTTATTAATAACATATTTTTTATGGCTGGTTTTAATTATGGTATTATCGGGTCCTTTCTTTTGAAACTTATGGATATTCATAAGTAAATCAACTTCAAGGGATTTTGCCATGCTATCTGCCTGGAAAAAGATGAAATTTTTATTAAATCTATAATATCCCTTATTTTTAAGATTAGTTTCAATACGCTGCCTTTCATCCTCTAATAAATCAAGGTCAAAATTATCGCCTGTATTTATTCGTGAATTAATAGTATCTGGCATAACATCAGGAACCAGACTAGTATCGTTGCAAGTATAATTTATTCTTTTTATTTTATAAGGATCATTGATTTCGACTTTATATAGGATTCTGGCTCTTTTTCTTTTTAATTGAACCGTATCTTTTACCGTAGAATTATAATAACCCTTATTATCAAAATAGGATTTTAATAGATCGATTGATTTATTAGATAAATATTCATCATAAATAACAGGTTCTTCGCCAATGGTTTTAAACCAGTTACTAAGCCCCTTATCTTTATCTTCCCTTGATAGATTATATAACCATAAGTGAAATCGTACACCCAGAACTCTTTTATTTGGTTTTTGCCTGACATAATTTTTAATCTCATCTTTTTTCACTTTGCCTTCTCTGACTTTTATTTTATATCTGTCGAGCAAGAACTCATCATCAGGAACTTTTTTTACAGGGCTACATGAAGAAATAAGAATTGCGATTAAAATAATTAATGATCCTAACCGATTTATATTTGATTTATATAATAATATGAAAAATTTCAACGCTTTATTTATATTTACATTCAATAATTTAGAATATTACACAATATAGAGAAACATGCTCAGCAAAAATAAAATTAAATTCATAAATTCCATTAAAAAAAAGAAATACAGAGAAATTCATCAATGTTTTTTTGCTGAAGGAGAAAAATTAGTTGATGAATTGCTAAATTCTAATGTTCAAATAATTGAAATTTTTGCAACTACAGACTGGATTAACAAGAACAATCAAGAGCTTTATTTAAAACCTGAGTTAGATGTAATCGAAATTTCAGAAGATGAACTGAACAAAATAAGTTTATTAACGACCCCAAATAAAGTTTTTGCCATAACAAAACAGCCGGCATATAAATATAATATTAAAGAAATAAGTACAAAACTGAATCTCTTTTTGGAAAACATAAACGATCCCGGTAATTTTGGAACAATTATTAGAATTGCCGACTGGTTTGGAATTAAAAATATATTTTGCTCAAAAGAGAGTGTTGATGTTTATAACCCAAAAGTTGTTCAAACTTCAATGGGTGCTATTTATAGAGTAAAAATTCATTATGTAGAATCTGGTGAATTTTTTACGGATTTAAGCAAACTTGAAAACTTTAATATCTATGGAACTTTTCTTGAGGGAAATAATATTTATCAGGAATCATTAGATAACCATGGATTAATAATAATGGGAAGCGAATCACATGGTGTTTCTAAAGAATTAGAACCATTAATTAACAAGAAACTTTTTATTCCTAATTATCCACCCGACGGAGAAACTTCCGAATCATTAAATATTTCTGTTGCCACTGCAATTGTGTGTTCGGAATTCAGGAGAAGAATTTCATAATTTATTCAAAATGTAAGGAAACCATAAACATTCGTGAATTCAGTTTGTCAATTGAGTTTGCGTATTGCGGATAAGCATCATGAGGATCTGAAGATACTACATTAAGCATACCAACGGAATATTTTATTTCGGTTGAGAATTTAAAATACGCCAAATAAAAATCAACACCTACACCAATTTCGTAGTAAATATCAAAAGACTTTAACTTTATATATATATTTTTGTCATCGTTAAACTCCTTATTCCTGGCCATATCGTTCCTTACGTTTATACCTCCAATCACATATGGTCTTGTATTATGTATTCTTGTTGCTTTATATTTTAATGTAAGTGGTAAGTCAATAAAAGTTGATTCGATTTTCATTTCCAAATCAACATTTTGGTCTGTGTCATAAAATAATATTTTACGCTGACCTAATGCAATTCCCGGGAGAAACCTAAGATCCAAATTATCTGTTAACCTTAAGTTAGATATAATTCCAACATGAAATCCTGGGTCTAAATTATTTATTTCAGGAATTAAAATATCCGAATTATCTCCAATTGCAGAATACATAGTTGGAGTAAGCTTAAAATCCATTGTATTAAAACCTATTGTAAATCCGAAATGAATCTTTTTCTGATCAACTTTCTGATAATTCAATATTATTTCCTTTTGTGCAGAAACTTTCAGCCAGACTATAAGAATTAAAAATATGAATAGTAATTTTTTCAAATCTGTATTTTAGATATACAAAACGATAATTAATTTCATATATTATTCAAATAATATCTTTTATTTAACCGCACTATAAATACTTGCTATTCCAAAACTTAACGACCTAAAAGCGCAATCTTTAAAACCAACTTTTTCTAATTCCTTAATAAATAATTTTCTCTCAGGAAATTGATCAACAGATTCCGGCAAATAAGTGTATGCCGAGTTATCCTTTGAAATAATATTTCCTATTAAAGGTAAAACCACTTTAAAATAGAAATTATATATCTGTTTAACAGGAAATACTTTGGGCTTTGAAAATTCTAATACGACAACTTTGCCCTCTGTTTTTAAAGTGCGGTACATTTCTGATAAACCTTTATTCAGGTTTTCAAAATTTCTGACTCCAAAAGCAACTGTAATGCCATCAAAAAAATCACTATCAAATTTCATATTTTCAGAATCACCTTTTTGTAATTCTATGATATCCTGATATCCTTTTCTTCTGATTTTTTCAATCCCAACATTTAACATCTCTTCCGAAATATCAATTCCTATTACTTTTTCAGGATTAAGCTTTAAGGCAGCAATTGCAAGGTCGCCTGTACCGGAAGCAACATCAAGTATAACAGGATTAGGAGAAATATATTTAAGACATTGAATGGCTTTTTTTCTCCAAATTCTATCAATTCCTAAAGAGAGAAAATGATTTAAGAAATCGTAACGCCGGGCAATATTATTAAACATTTGAGCTACCTGCTCCTTTTTACCCGACTTATTATCTTTATAAGGTGTTATCACAAATAAGCATATTAATCTTCTTTCAGATACTTTTCCAGTGCATTATCGAATAGTTTTCTGATATCATTTACAAAACCATACGAGTTATCATCTATTCTTAATTCTGATTTTGTAACATGACCAAGAGCCGAGAACGGAACTTTTTTATCAATCATATAATCAATAAAATGATCTTCGTTCGAAGGTGAAACAGATACAACAACCCTGCTCTGAGATTCGCCAAACAAGAATGCATCTTTCCTGATTTCGGCGTCAGGTGTAACATCAAAACCAAAACATTTTACCATAGTAGATTCAACAAGTGTAACAAACAAACCTCCATCAGAAACATCATGTGCCGATAAAATCAGATTCTTTTTAATTAATCCTTTTATAGCCTCCTGAACATCATGTTCTTCTTCCAGATCAAAATAAGGAACAGGAGATTCTTCAATTTTATGAATATAGTTCAAGTATTCTGATGAATTAATATCGTTCCTTGATTTACCAATTAAATAAATCATATCGCCCTTGTTTTTAAAAGCAATACTCATCTGATCATTCTTATTTTCTATCAATCCAATCATTCCAATTGTTGGAGTTGGATTTACAGGTTCAATTTTTCCATCAATCTGCATTTGATTATAAAAACTCACATTACCGCCGGTTACAGGAGTGTTGAATTTTTTACAAGCATGACTCATGCCTTTTATAGTATGGACAAACTGCCAATACACTTCAGGATTATACGGGTTCCCAAAATTCAGGCAATTAGTTATTGCAAGAGGAACACCACCTGAACAAACAATATTTCTTGCCGCCTCAGATACTGCAATTGAAGTACCTTTTTCAGGATCTGCTTTTACATAACGTGAATTACAATCAACAGTCATTGCTATTGCTTTATTTGTCCCTTTAATATTATAGATACCGGCATCAGCAGGAAAGTTAGTACTCATATTTCCTGTACCAACCATTGTATCATACTGTTCTATTACCCACTTTTTAGATGCAATATTCGGGCTTTGTAATAAATCAAGAGCTGTTTCTTTGTAATCTTCGGGTTCTTTTATCGAATCGATATTAAATTTTTGATATTCTTTGTAGTAAGCAGGTTCTTTATACTCACGCTCGTAAACAGGAGCACCTCCACCAAGAACCAAAGTAGATGCAGGAACCTCAGCAACAAGCTCGTCGTGCATATAAAAGTATAGTTTATCCTCTTTAATTACCTCACCAATAATTGCACAATTCAAATCCCATTTATCAAAGATTTTTTCTACAATTTCGCCTTTCCCTTTTTCAACAACAACCAACATCCGTTCTTGTGATTCAGAAAGTAAAATTTCGAAAGGAACCATATCCTGCTGGCGTAATGGAACTTTGTCAAGATTAATCTTCATTCCATGAGCACCTTTTTCTGACATTTCAGAGGTTGAACAAATAATACCGGCAGCACCCATATCCTGCATTCCAACAACAGCACCACTTTTATTCAATTCTAAAGTTGCTTCCAGTAAAAGTTTTTCCATAAACGGATCGCCAACCTGAACTGATGGTAAATCGTCTGCAGAATTTTCCGTTAAATCAGCAGAAGCAAATGTTGCACCATGAATACCGTCTTTACCTGTTGATGAACCAACTATATAAACAGGATTCCCTGCACCTAATGCAATTGCCGAAATAGTGTCGTTTTTATCCATTATACCTACCGACATTGCATTAATCAATGGATTGGTATTATAACATTTATCAAATGCCAACTCTCCGCCTAAAACAGGTATGCCAAAAGCATTGCCATAATCGCCAATACCTTTTACAGCTCCTTTTAAATGCCACTTTGTACGATCCAGGCTAATATCACCAAAACGCAAAGAATTTAATTGTGCTACCGGACGAGCACCCATTGTAAAAATATCACGGTTTATTCCACCAACACCAGTTGCTGCTCCCTGATATGGCTCAACAGCCGAAGGATGATTATGTGATTCAATTTTAAATGCACAGGCTAATCCATCTCCAATATCAACTAATCCTGCGTTTTCCTGACCTGCTTCGACAAGCAATTGTTTTCCGGTTCGTGGTAAAGTCTTTAACAAGCTAATTGAATTTTTATAGGAAGCATGTTCCGACCACATCACCGAATAAATACTTAACTCGGTAAAATTTGGTGTACGTCCTAAATTCTCTTTTATTTTTTCAAATTCTTCAGGCAATAATCCCAGTTGCTCAGCAGTTTTAACAGTAACTTCCATTTTAAAAAACTTTATAATGATTAATTTTGGTTAAAGACTTAGCAAATATAACTAGTCTTTACAAAAGAATTCCAAAATTCAAATAACAAATTCTAATTATATTTCAACATATAAACTACAATCCTATACATAGATTATTTTTTATAGCTCTGATATAAATAAATATAATTACAGTTTTACTTAAAAATCTATTTTAACATGATGAAGTATTATATCCGAAATACCAATCCCTGCATAAAATAATTCACCTGCTTTTTTTGAAAGTACTGATGTGTTATACATTTTAGGTGAAATCTGGGTATCATTAATCATTATATAGGAATGTTTCATTTGATTTACTATTTCATCTCCGGAGTATTCAAATACTATTAAATAAGCAACTTTATCGCCTGCTTTGTTAAATATCAGTTTAGTTATTGCAAGTGGCTGTTTTCCAATATACATAGGATTTTGACAAATAACTTTAAAATTTGATGATATTTGCCGGTTGTCTATCATTACAAACATGTTATCATCATTTGCAGCGGCATATGAAAGTTTATTTCCATCCGGACTAAAAATAATTTCTCCCCCAATAATATCAAATTCCTGAGAAATTTTTCTTTTATTGATATAAATACTCCATTTCTTACCAGATTTTGCTTTATAAGCAATTTTATTTCCGGTAGCATTAACTACAATTGATTCAATCTTTGAAAACCCATCAGATACTATTTCATCTCCTTTCATTACATACCAATCCCCCTTAATTTTAGCCTGGTAAATAATGTCATTTCCTGACTCACAAAAAATTATTTTATCTTTTATTTTTTTATACCCTTTGGTAATTCTTTTATCATTAATCATAACAAACCACTCTTTTTTATCCTCAACAATATAAGCAACATTCTTTTCATCGACTGATAAATAGGGATTGCTGATATGCCCATCAAATTGGGGAGAAACTCTTTCTGCTTCGTTAAATAATGCATAATGAAATTGTTTATCGAACCTGTATTTTGCTGTATAAACAGCATTATATGAATTATCCTGATTTTTAATATAAATAATTGAATTATCCTGATTTTGGATTCCAAGGGTGGATTCTGTTATTCTAATTGATTTAGCTATTTTTAACCATTCAGCTTGTACTTTTTTATTGTTTATCATTAGGAATTCATACGCAGCATCCCAGGTAAACGAAGATTTTAACCTGGGCATTGTATTCATAATGAAGCTATATTTTTCGCTATCAGGACTTACACTTACCGGAAGATAATAGATAGAACTATATATTTGCAAACCATTAAAATATCCATATCCATTTGCATCATAAATATTGGAAGTGGTTAGTTTTAAACCGAAATAGTCCAGATTTTTTAGATTTTTATCAAAATTATACCGAATCATGAAATAATCAGGGATTATTTGTTTGTTATTTCTGAACAGGTACATATATCTTGTTGTAGAAGACCCCGAACTACTACTTTGATGTTCGTAATGCGAAAGGGCGTAAGCTATATTCTTTCCGTCCCGGCTGAAATTAATATCGTAATAATAATTAAAAAATGGATATGGAACTATTTTATACTGATGCAGAATTTTATAATTAATATCTTCAGGTAAATTTTGTAAATTTTCTATTACTTTATTCTCTTCAGGAAGTGAAATAAAGTCTTTATCAAATTCAGTAATGCAAAAATCTTTTTCAGCAAACAAAGTTCCATTAACTAAAATTTGAGCTGTGAATCTGCCAAGTCTCCAGTTTCCTTTATCTGCAAATCCCCAGCCCCTGTTCATATATGCGGTTGCCCAGCCTGATTTAACATTAAACATTGCTTCTGATCTGCCAAATTCGTTACCATTTAAATATTTCCAGATAAAAGTTATTTTATATTCCTGGTCTATAATTTGATATTTCAGATTTTTAATATTGAATTCTACATTTATATACTTTGTCTCAGGCTTAAAATAGTTGCTATATGTTCTATTTTGTTTGCCGGGAACTTCATTACCCGATTCAAAAAACAATATTTCATCTAATACAATTCCTAATGAATCGTTTGCATTCATATTTTTCGCAAATAAAAACAGAATAACAGTAAATGTTAAGAATAGCAAAACCTTCTTTCTTAAATACTTGTTTATTAAGCCTTTCATATATATAATTTAAGATGCAAATTAATAATTATCAAACTTACAAACTATTTTCCAAAACATGTAAACTGAATAAAAAAATATCTCAAATATTCATAATTTGAGCTTTACAAAAGCCACCGATTAACTTCGCTGAGAGCTAAAGCCGTTCACAGATTATATAAAACTGTAAAATATCTTAAAAATTAAAATTAAATTTTTATACTTTTAGGATTTAATTTAAAAATCTACAAATTTTATATATTATGAACAGAATAGCATTAATAACCGGTGCTACATCAGGAATAGGAAGAGCAACAGCAGTAACTATGGCTCAAAACAACTTTGATGTTATTATTACAGGAAGAAGGAAAGAATTTCTGGAAGATCTTGAAAAAGAAATTGAAGAAAAATCATCAGGAAAAGTACACATATTACATTTTGATGTGAGAAATAAAGATGAAGTTAATAAAGCTATTGATAGTTTACCACAAGACTGGCAAAATATTGATATATTGGTTAACAATGCAGGACTTGCTGTTGGGTTAAATCATATCCAGGAGGGTGTTATTGACGACTGGGAACGAATGATAGATACCAATGTTAAGGGATTGCTTTATGTTACCCGAAAAGTTTCGCCCCGAATGATTGAAAAAACACACGGGCATATTATTAATATTGGATCAACGGCTGGTAAAGAAGCATACGAAAAGGGAAATGTATATTGCGGAACCAAACATGCTGTTGATGCTATTACCAAAGGAATGCGAATTGATATGCTAAAACATAAAATAAAGGTAACAGCAATTAACCCCGGAATGGTTGAAACTGAATTCTCTCTGGTTCGTTTCAAAGGCGATAAAGAAAAAGCGGATAAAGTTTACAAAGGATTTACACCTTTGTACGGAAAAGATATTGCCGATGCAATTTTATACGTAGCAACACGCCCCGAACATGTTTGTATTAACGATATGATTATTACCGCAACTGCACAGGCAAATTCAATTTATAAAGTGACAGATTAGTAGATATACAATACTGTATACAGTAGATACGCACTGCATTGCGTATCTACTGCGTTGTTTGTCAGACACAAATAACAATATCAATATTCTAATAAATTATTGCAACATTACATATACTTCATACCTCTGTTTTGGATTTTGAGCCATAGATTTAGCAAGCTTTTTACTTAATTCTGCAGCTGCAATGTCAATCGTTTCAGCAATCGTTTTATTTATTAATGCATCACGATTATTTTCAAGAATTGTTAATGAAATT
>DAOWML010000262.1 GCA_030643125.1 Bacteroidales bacterium | reverse complement strand
CGGTTCAATAATTGCAATTTTGTGGACAATGATAAATTTGCAGAAACGGGAGAAGTTTGTGTAGGATAAATAAAAGATTTTATTTTTGGATTGATTTTAAGAAAGAGTCTTTGTAAGTATTGCCAATAGGGATGGCTTTTTCGCCAATATATTTTATTTTTTCGGATAGAACTGATTTCGCTTAAAGAAACAATATATGATTTATGTACCCTGATAAAATTTGATTCCGGAAGACTGGAAAGTATTTCATTAAAGCTTTGCAAAGTAAATACTCTTTCTTTTACCATTTTAATTATTAAGTATTCTTTTTATGCCTTCGATATAAAGAATGTCTTTAAAATCAATTCGTTGAATTCTAAATTCGGATTTTACGAAAATGAAATCCTTATCTTCACTTTTTTTATCAAGCTCATTTGACAGGGGTTGTTTTTACAAAAGCAACTTATTATATATTTTCTCAGTAGCTTTATTAAGGCGATTAAAAGAAATCGGTTTAAGTAGATAACATCAACATCCAAATCAAAAGCCTCTAATGCATATGAGTCAGAAGCAGTTGTAAGAATTACGCATGGTTTCTTTTTTAAAAGCGTTAAAAATTCTATACCGGAAAGGTTTTCCATTTGAATATCGAGAAATATAAGATCGACTGGTTTTTCTTTTAAATAGTTCATGCTAAAAGCATATAATGAAGAATAACCAAATATATATAAAACAGTTACAATGGAAAATTTCAGATAAGTCTTTCTAATAAAAAATCGTGGGATTATAATACTGTAAAATATGTAAAGATCAATAAATCTCAGTATTGTTTTATTTGTATGCGTTATAATCCAATCAGAATAAAAGGGTTGCGGGCTAAAAATTTTGAAAGAGACATAAATATCAATCGGTTCTTTTGGGAAATTAAAAATTTTTTCTATATTTGTGAAAAAATATTTTAAACCAATTCGATATAAAATTTTAAAGAAGAAACTATCTCCAAAATCAATAAAATTATAATTAAATGACAGAAAAAACAAAATTCATAATAGTAAAAGGCGATGTATCCGGTATTCAGGATTTTATTTTTAATGTAAAAAGCAACGGAGCTGCAAGGGAATTAAAAGGAAGGTCTTTTTTTATTAAATTGCTTGTTGAAGTTGCAATGAAATACCTTTTGGATAAGTTTGGTATTGAAGGGCAGGAAATCAAAAATGTTAAAATATCTACTTCAGGAGGAAATTTTATTATAAAACTTCCTTATAAAAATGACACAGATAATTTGATAAACTCTGCACAACAAACATTTACGAGAGCTTTACAAAATACCGGCTTAAATCTCAGCCTGGTGTGGATAACTTATGATGCAGATGACTATTCTAAAACCATTAGAAAAGTTAACGCTAATACGAGAGAAAGAAAATTACAATTTTTCAATCATAGCATTGATTTTTTTGAACCAAAAGAAAGGACTGATTTTGTAACCACCGGCTGGAAAAATATCACTGAACAAATTAAAAATAATAAATATTTCAAAATTGATAAGGATGATCCGAAAGCCATAACACTTACTTTGAATAAAAATAATTTATCTCTCGCAGGTTTCAAGATAGCTTTTAGTAAAAACGATGGTATTCCACTTAAGAATTATCTTGAAAGTTTATTTCCAATACGTAATAACGGAATAATAGAATTTGAGAATCTTGCAAAATATGGCTCCGATTTCAGAGGTGTTGATAAGCTGGGAATATTGTTGATGGACGTAGATGGATTAGGAAATGCTATTGGAAAAATAACTGACAAAGAAAAACATAAAAAGTTTGACGAAAAATTACAAAGCTTTTTTAATATTGAATTAGGGGAAATGATTAACCATAATTTCCAAAACAAAATTTACACCGTTACAGCTGGAGGAGACGATAGCTTTTTTGTGGGAAAATGGAATACCATCTTGGATTTAGCTATTAAAATCCAGGAAGAATTTGACAAGGAATTTAAACCGGAAGGATTAACGATTTCTGCCGGACTTATAATTGTTAACCATAAATTCCCGATAGTTCGTTTTGCAAATTTGACTGAAAAGATGCTTAAAAAAGCTAAATATTCATATAATACAAAGGGGAATATCTGCCTTTTTAATGAAGTATTACAATGGGATATATTAAAGAATGACATCGGTTATTTAAGAGATCTGTTTAGAAAAGAACGTGTTTCGGGAGGCATTCTTGCTAAAGCCAGATTATCAGCTATCAAAGGTATAAACGAAAAAACGATTAAACTTGAAGATTTCTGGCAAATGGGATACTATTTAAGAGATATGAAAAATAAAAGGAAAATTATTTAGGTTCTTTCTAAAAATGAGTGGGTAATTTAAGTTTTTCATTGTGTCATTTTATGTTAGGATTTAACATATCAAATTTCAAATCACCAGTAACAAGATAAGCTATTATTTTAAAATTCTTAGTTGTTTTGTATCCTCTTGCTTTAGCTTTGCATGCTTGTATTATAGAATTTAATCCTTCTAATATTCCGTTGTTAATTCTGCTTTCAAACCATTTCAATACTCCTTCCCAGTGTTTTTTAATTGTATAAGCTGCTTTTTTAATCGGTTCAAGCCTGCTGTGTGTTGCCCAAAAATACCATTTTTTCAATAGTTTTTCAAAGTCATCATTGTTTTCTGCATTATAAATTTCCTGAAAATTTTCACGTATATGTAAAGCCCTTATTGACTTAATGTTTAACTTAGATATAGATAATTCTGTTAATTTTTGAGATTGTTGTTTCGTTAGGTTGCTGCTGTTTTTCAAAAATATAAACTTAGTGTTTTTTAATAAATCAAGGCTTTTTGCTTCTTCTTTCCTAACCTGATTAACTGCATGGTTTATTATTTTCAGGATATGAAATTTATCAAAAGTAATTTCAGCGTTTGGTAAATTTTCTTTTACACCTTTGATAAAAGCCGGGGACATGTCGCAACTTACATTTTCAATATTTTTAGCATTACCTCCATGCAATTCTAGGTCTTCTTTAAAATCGTTTACTGTTTTACTTGACTTTCCTTCTGTTATGTAAACTGTTTTTCTTTTTTCCATATCTACGAAAAGGCTGATATAATCGTGATTTTTCTTCTTTGATGTTTCGTCTACTCCCACAGATTTTAGTTCGGAAAAATCTTCAAGTTCCCTGCCCGCATCAATATATTTATTAAGCATCTGCCATAATTTATCATCTGATTCATTAATTATATCGCCTACTTGTTTAACAGGCATTGCTTTGCAAAGTTGCATGGCCAATGCTTCGAACAATAATGAAAAGCCTGTACTCAAACCTTCCCAAGGCATTGGTAATAGTTTTACTTTACCGTCTTTTAATTTTATTCTTGGAACACGTGCATTTAAATAACACTCATGTTCAAAAAAATTCAAATGACGCCATTGCTTATCTTTAGTATCATAAGCTTTACAGGTTTCATTATAATCTTCTTTATCATATGTAAAGAAACTCCCTCGCTTGAAGTCAATGAAAATGTCAAGCCGTTTCCCTTTTAAATCAAAATTTACTCCTTTTATGTAAAAAGGTGATTTTATATGTAAAGCTTTCTCAAATAATGTAGTTTGCATCATAAAAATATTTATTTGTTCCGGAGCAAATATCTGAAATATTTTGACACAATGAAAAACTAATTACCCACTCATTTTTAGAAAGAACCTAAAATTTTTTATATTTTACATTTAAAATTCTACATTTTACATTGTTGAAAAAATTCAGAATTTAAAATGATAACTTTAGGCATTTTAGGCACTCACATTAGTTACTCATTATTAGTTATTGATATAGTGGATCAACAAACCCAAGCGGGTCTCTTTCATCACGCAGGATATTCCAGAATATCTGTGAACTTGG
>DAOWML010000283.1 GCA_030643125.1 Bacteroidales bacterium | reverse complement strand
GTGATTAGTTGGATCTGCTTTTAATCCTTCGTGCTGAACAACCCGTGCACTATCAGGAACAGCAGATACTCCTGCAGCACCTATCAATGGATTTATCTTATTATCTCCTTTCAAAAACACATTCATTAATTTGGCAAATAACAATCCACCACAGGTAGCAATAATAAATGATAATGCTCCTAATCCAAAAATCCATAATGATTGAGGAGTTAAGAAAATATCAGCTTGTGTTGATGCTCCAACAGTTAAGCCTAATAAAATAGTTACAATATCAATTAAAGAATTTCTTGCAGTATCAGCTAATCGTTTTGTAACAGTTGATTCTTTTAATAAGTTACCAAAAAATAACATTCCTAAAAGAGGCAAAGCACTCGGTGAAATATATGCAGTAAGCAGCAATCCAACTATCGGAAACATAATTTTTTCAAGTTTAGAAACCGAACGTGGTGGTTTCATCCTGATTAATCGTTCCTTTTTTGTAATAAGTAATCTCATAAATGGTGGTTGAATAATTGGAACCAAAGCCATATATGAATAAGCCGCAATTGCAATAGGCCCAATTAAATGCGGAGCTAATTTCGATGACAGGAATATCGCTGTCGGGCCATCCGCACCACCAATAATACCAATTGCACCGGCTTCTGCAGGAGCAAATCCTAAAACTAATGCTCCAATAAATGTTAAAAATATACCAACCTGTGCCGCTGCTCCAAGTATCATTAATTTCGGATTTGAAATCAGGGATGAAAAATCTGTCATAGCACCAATACCAAGAAAAATTAGTGGGGGATAAATACCTTGGCGAACACCAAAATACAGATAACTCATTACGCTACCTTCTTCGTAAATCCCCAGTTGAAGATTAAACCCTTCGGCCTGATAAAATGGAATATTACCTATTATTATACCAATACCAATTGGAATTAATAGTAATGGTTCGTAGTTATACTTAATTGCAAGAAAAATAAAAAACATACCAACAATAAGCATTATGATATGTCCAGGAGTAGCATTCGGAATTCCTGTAAACTCATAAAAGTTTATTAATCCTGCAAAAGCTCCTGAATATCCTTTATAAATATCTTTATCAACAATTAATATATCATTATCGAATTGGGCAATCTTAGTTTTAAGATCAGAATCACTAAATTCAAGATATATGTTGTTGTCAATTAATCTCCACTCGCCAGTATACTTCAATTTAACAGAATCCATAACAAATGTATGGTCAATATTAAATTCGATTGTTTTATATCTTTCTACTGTTTTATCTGAATTTTCGCGTAACTTATATCCATCAGATTTATTTACCCATTTTCCTTTTGTTAATACAGCAACATCATCATCTGTATTAGCATGAGCAAAATTTCCAAGAAGAATTACAAAAGCGAAAATTATCAGGCAAAGTTTTTTCATATTAAAATTTATTATCTTCATGATAAGCTATTCTATTTCAGCTAATACATCATTCTGAAGCACGGCATCACCTTCTTTAACTTTTAGGCTAATAATTTTACCTTCTTTTTCAGATTGAATATTGTTTTCCATTTTCATGGCCTCCATAATCATTATTGTATCGCCTTTTTTAACTTCATCACCTTCATGTTTAAGAATTTTAAAAATACTTCCCGGAAGAGGAGCTGTTAACGAATACGCACGACTACTTACGGTTTTTTTGATTTTACTGTCTTTACGATCAACAGCCACTCTGGGTCGAACAAGAGTAGGAGTTTTAGTAGTTTTTACCATTTCCTGATGAATTTCCACTTCGTAGCAAGAGCCATTGACTTCTACTTTGGCAATATCACCTTCGATATCTTTTACTTCTACTTCGTATTCGTTACCGCGTATTGTGAATTTAAATTTTTTCATTTTTATAATGTTATTTTCCTGGCCAGGTTCTTAATCCATATATTTTTGAACTCCATGGAGAATATGTTTTTCTCACACGTTTAATAGTAATTACATTACTTTCTTCGTCATGCATTTCATCAAAAAACATGTATAATGCCATTGATATTGCAGCACTAACATCACCAGCAATATGAAGATCGTTATTTGTTACAACTGTGTGTTTGTCTTGTTGTCTAAGTTTTTTTCGAGTATTATAGTAAATTAATTTAGGTATTTGTGTAAACACAATAACTAATAATGCTAAAACAGCAAATACAATTAACCAACCAACAATTGCAATTGTAACTCCGGATCCGGCAGCAGCCGAAAAATCTAATCCTATTTTACCTATAACTGAAATCATAATAATCATTTTTACAATGGAATATTTGAATGTTTCTTAGGTGGATTTGTATCTTTTTTTGTTTGGAGCATTTCAAAAGCCCTTATGATACGAAATCTTGAATTTCTTGGTTCAATTACATCATCGATATAACCCATGCTTGCTGCCTGATATGGATTAGCAAATTTTTCTATATATTCTGCTTCTTTTTCAGCTACAAATTTTGCTCTTTCTTCTGCGTCTTCGATAGCAGCTAATTCACGGCCATAAAGAACCTCAACTGCACCAGCTGCTCCCATTACAGCAATTTCGGCCGATGGCCATGCGTAGTTGATATCACCACGTAGTTGTTTCGAGCTCATTACATCATGGGCACCACCATATGATTTTCTCAATGTAATAGTTACTTTAGGTACTGTTGCTTCTCCATAAGCAAACATCAGTTTAGCACCATGTATAATAATTCCTCCGTATTCCTGACTACTACCGGGGAGGAATCCGGGGACATCAACCAATGTTAAAAGCGGTATATTAAAAGCGTCGCAAAAACGAACGAAACGTGCAGCTTTTCTTGAAGCATCAATATCTAAAACACCCGCTAAGAAATTAGGTTGATTAGCAACTATTCCAACGGGAATTCCATCAAATTTTGCAAAACCCACAACAATGTTTTTAGAGTAGCGCCTATGTACTTCCAAAAATTCATTGTTATCAACCATTGAATAAATAATATCTTTTATATCGTATGGTTGATTAGGACTTTCGGGAATAATTTCATTTAAAGCATCGTCAAGACGATCGATAGGATCATTACATTCTGTTACTGGTGGTTCTTCCAGGTTATTTTGAGGGAGATAACTTAATAATTTGCGAATTAAAAGCAATCCTTCTTCTTCATCTTCCAATAAGAAATGAGAAACACCTGATTTAGATGCATGAACGTTAGCCCCACCTAAATCTTCAGTTGTTATATCTTCACCGGTCACAGTTTTTACAACTTTTGGCCCGGTAACAAACATATAACTGGTATTTTCAGTCATCATAACAAAATCGGTTAAAGCAGGAGAATAAACCGCGCCACCTGCACAAGGGCCAAAAATAGCAGAAATTTGAGGAATAACACCTGAAGCCATAATGTTACGCTGGAAAATATCTGCATAACCAGCTAAACTTGTAACTCCTTCCTGTATGCGTGCTCCTCCACTATCGTTAATTCCTATAACAGGGGCTCCAACTTTCATTGCCATATCCATAACCTTGCAAATTTTCTTTGCAAATGGTTCCGATAATGATCCTCC
>DAOWML010000094.1 GCA_030643125.1 Bacteroidales bacterium | reverse complement strand
CGGGTGAAGGACCAGAAGGAAAAATATTTGTTACTTCAGGCTTAGGAGGTATGAGTGGTGCTCAACCTAAGGCGGGGAATATTGCAGGTATTGTTAGTATTACTGCTGAAATAAATCCAAAAGCTGCGTATAAACGTCAGGAGCAGGGCTGGGTTGACGAAGTTATTGAAGATGTTGATAAAACTATTGATACCGCCCTTGAATATAGCGAAAAGAAAGTAGCTCATTCAATAGCTTATTTAGGAAATATTGTTGATTTATGGGAAAGATTGGCAGAACGTAAAGTCTATATTCATTTAGGATCTGATCAAACTTCATTACATAATCCGTGGGCCGGAGGATATTATCCAGCCGGATTAACTTACGAAGAATCGAATGAAATGATGGTTGAAAATCCTGAAGAATTTAAGAACCATGTTCATGATTCATTAAAAAGGCAAGTTACTGCCATTAATAAATTAACCGGGATAGGAATGTATTTCTTCGATTATGGAAATGCTTTCTTGCTGGAATCAAGTAGGGCAGGTGCTGATATCATGAAAGAAGATGGTAATTTCAAGTATTCATCGTATGTGCAGGATATTATGGGACCAATGTGTTTTGATTATGGTTTTGGACCATTCCGTTGGGTTTGTACATCATCAAAACCTGAAGATTTGGATTTAACAGACAAGATTGCAATGGATATTTTGGAAGAGATAGCGAAAACTGCTCCTGTAGAAATATCTCAGCAGATGAAAGATAATATTCGCTGGATAAGTGAGGCGAAAAAGAACAAATTGGTAGTAGGTTCGCAAGCACGTATTTTATATGCCGATTGCGAAGGCCGAACAAAAATTGCAACTGCATTTAACAAAGCTGTGAAAGATGGAAGATTGTCTGCTCCGGTTGTTCTTGGTCGTGATCATCATGATACTTCCGGAACTGATTCACCTTTCCGCGAAACTTCAAATATTTATGATGGCTCACAATTTACAGCCGATATGGCAATTCAAAACGTTATAGGTGATTCATTTCGTGGTGCAACATGGGTTTCAATACACAATGGAGGAGGAGTAGGATGGGGCGAAGTAATTAACGGTGGTTTTGGAATGGTATTAGACGGGAGTAAAGATGCCGACCGACGATTACGAATGATGTTGCACTGGGATGTAAACAATGGTATTGCCCGCCGAAGCTGGGCGAGAAATGATGGTGCATTATTTGCCGTTAAACGCGAAATGGAACGTACTCCCGATTTAAAAGTTACCCTTGCAAATATTGCCGATGATGAATTGATTGATAACTTATTCTGAGGTTAATATGTCATTCCGGCCGTAGAGCCGGAATCTTTATCAAAAAAATAGATTCCTGTTTTCACAGGAATGAAAAACGAATAAAGGTCCTAAATTTTTAGGGTCTTATTTGTTCTTTTCCTTTTTCGAAAATAGCCTGATTAACCAGTTTCTTTTTACAACTTTTGCTGCTTCTTCTACTTCTTTTGCACCTTTGTTTACATTTTGTACAGCAATTTCAATACTGTCGGCAAAAGCGGTATCATAAATCAAACGTGCAATTAATCCCTGGCCTTCATTTATTTCATCAGTAATTTTCACAAGATTATCAGATAATATTTTGGCTTTTTCAGTTGTGTAATCCAGATTTTTTCCTGCTCTGCTCAATCCTGAAGTAAATGTTGTATCAGTGAAAATTTCACCAAACAAGCCCTGCCCACGATTTATCTGTTCCGTAATTTCAACCAAATTTTGTGTTGATTTTTGCAGATTTTCTCCGGTAAAAAATAATTGGTTTGCCAAAACAGTATCTGATAAAAGCATTCCAATGGTTCCTTCTTCCTTCGAAATTTTATCTGTAATATCTGCAAAGTTATTTGTAAGTACAGCAGTATTTTCACCAATTCTACTAAGATTATTTGAAAATGAAGTATCGGCAAATAATTTCCCAAAAGCACCTTCCCCACGATTAATTTTCTCTGTTATTTCTGCCACGTTTTTAGTAATTATAGCAGTGTTTACACTCGATGTATTTAACTGTCGAAGTATTTTATCGATTTGGACAACTTCGATTGTTTTCAAGGTATCTCCTTCTTCAACAATATCAATATTTATATTGCCGGTATAAATATTTACAATTTTATTTCCCATTAATCCTTCAGATCCAATTTCCATTTTAGAATCTTTTCGAATAAATTGTCTTACATTTTCCTGAATCGATAAATCAACTCTGACTAAGGAATCATTAATTATTTGAACCTTTGAAACAGTACCGATATTAATACCTGAGAAACGTGCGTTATTTCCTACCTTTAATCCACTTATATCGGTAAAAATACCACTTACCTGGAAATTTTTACTAAAAATGTTAATTTGGCTTCCTATGTAATATATACCAAGGATAAATAATAGAACTCCAATTGCAACAAAGAAACCAAGCCTGATATTATGTTTTTTGGTGTCATGCATAACTCTTAATTTTAATCAATTTTAAAATATGAACGAACCCATTCATCATCAGAACTTTTAAGCTCATCGAAAGTGCCTTCGGCACGAATTATTCCTTCGTGTAATATCAACATCCTGTTTGATGTGATTTTTGAACAATTCAGATCATGAGATATTATTATTGATGACGCTTTATATTTATTTTGTATTTTAAGAATCAAGTTGCTAATTTCCCTTGATGTTAATGGATCTAAACCCGTTGTTGGTTCATCGTAAAGTATAATTTCAGGTTTTAATATCAATGTTCTTGCTACGCCAATACGTTTTTTCATTCCACCTGAAAGTTCCGATGGCATTTTATCAATAGCATCAACTAATCCGACATTTTCTAAAGCATCAACAATAAGTTCTTCAATAACATGTGGATCGGTAATGGTTTTATTCCTGCGTAAGGGAAATTCAAGATTTTCTCTTACTGTCATCGAATCATACAGTGCATTTCCCTGAAAGATAAATCCCACCCTGGTTCTTAGTATGTTAAGCTCTCGCGAGTTCATTTCAGCTACTTCTTTTCCAAAAACTTTCAGTAAACCTGCATCAGGATAAATTAAACCGACAATACATTTTATAAGTACTGACTTCCCTATTCCGGATTTTCCCAAAATAACTACATTTTCGCCTTCACAAACAATCATATTAATGTCTTTCAACACATTATTCCCATTGAAAGATTTTTTCAGATGTTCAATTTTAATAACAATTTTATGATTGTTAATCGTATTATTGCTCTTGATGATATTTTCTTTTTGATTAAGCATTTTAAATCGTGAAAATATGAAATACTTCTGATAACTGAACAGCAATTAAATCAATTATAAAAATCACTAAAGATGAAATAACGACTGCTGAATTTGCAGCCTTGCCAACACCTTCAGTGCCGTTTTCAGAGAAATAGCCTTTATAGCAACCAATAATACCTATTGCAAAACCAAAAAAGAATGTTTTAATAGTTGCCGGAATCAGGTCGAAATAATGTAAAGAGTCAAAAGCCTGGTTTATAAATAATGGAAACGAGATGAAACCATGCATGTTTACAGCAATATAAGAGCCTAAGAAGGATAATGCATCGGAATAAAAAACAAGTAAAGGGATCATAAATGTAGTTGCAAGTACACGGGTTGCCACAAGATATTTCATTGGATTTGTACCTGACACTTCCATTGCATCTATTTGTTCGGTAACACGCATAGAACCTAGTTCGGCGCCTATCCCCGAACCAATTTTACCTGCGCAAATCAAAGCTGTAATTACAGGGCCTATTTCACGAACAATCGAGACAGAAACCATTCCCGGCAACCATGATTCTGCTCCAAATTCTGCCATAACAGGCCTTGATTGTAATGTAAGTACGAGCCCCATTATAAATCCGGTTATTCCAATTAACGAAAGAGTGTTTAATCCAATATTGAATGATTGTTTTAGTAATTCTTTATGCTCGTAAGGCGGGCGAAATAATACACGGAAGAAATTACCTGTAAACCGGCTTAATCCACCAATCTCATTTAAAAAGTTTTCAATATTTTTAAATTGGGAAAGATCAAATTCCTTATGATTTGATTTTGGTGCTTTATTTCTAAATATTTTTTTAATATTTAGGTTCATAATCACTTTTTATTTGAACAAATAAAAAGGTAAGATACAAATTATTCATTGGAAAAGTCTTTAAATGAATGCAAAATTTGTTGAGAATTACTAAAATCTAATTAAACATTAAATTATATGGACGATCTATTTCTTTTCTAAGCTCTTCAATTCCGATGTTTCTGCTTTTACGTAAAAACTCTTTCTTGTCGAAGAAAATTAAAATAGTTGGAACTGTGAAAATGGAATCTTGAGCAGCAATTTCAGGGTAAAGTACTGTATCAGTATAGTACATTTTAATATTCGGGAATTCTGTTTGTAATAAATTATGGACTTTGGGTTTTAATACTTTACATACGTTGCATTTTTCGTGCGAAAAATAAATTAAAGCCCCAGAAGTATTTTTTATAGTATTATTAAATTCTTCAATTGAAGTAATCGTATTAAGCATTAGTAATTATTTGAATTTAACATAATTAAGGTGCAAGCAATAGAAACTTCAATATTATTTTTCATTGCGAGCTCAATAAGTTCCTGGTTTTCTGAACCCGGGTTAAATATAATTCGTTTTGGTGAAAGCTGTAAAATATAATCGTAATAATCTTTTTGATTGTCAGAATTGAGATATAATGTTACTGTGTGAATATTTTTAATTAAGGGTTTGCCAATAACGATTTTTTGCCACATAATATCACCTTCTCGAATTCCAATAGGAACCACCTCGTATCCATGACGAACCAGACTTTTTACCGCTTTATGCGAAAACCTGATTGGATTAGGGCTTGCTCCTAAAACAAGAGTTCTTTTCATGTTTAAAATCTTTTTGAACTGAAAAATTCAATGTGTTAATTTATTGCCCGTTCGTTATTATTGAAGTGCAATAATGAAATTCTTTTGTAAGATATAAAAAAATAGCTAATAATAAAAGGACTATTTAAGCTGATTTTTGAATTAAAACAACAGCATGAGCTGCAATGCCTTCTTCTCTGCCAATAAATCCTAATTTTTCTGTGGTAGTAGCTTTTACAGAAATATTATCTTGGTCAGTATTTATAATATCTGCTAGTGTTTTTGTTATTTCAGATATATAATCTTTGATCCTGGGTTTCTGTAAACAAATAGTAGAATCGATATTAACTAAAGAATATCCTTTGTTTGAAATGATATTCATTGTTTTTTGCAATAATATTTTGCTGTCGATATTTTTAAATTCAGGATCTGTATCCGGAAAATGAAAACCAATATCACGCATAGCGGCAGCACCTAGAAGAGCATCACAAATGGCATGAATTAAAACATCGCCATCAGAGTGAGCAATACATCCTTTAGAATGAGGAATTTTTAATCCTCCAAGGTATAAGTCTCTACCTTCTTCTAACTGATGTACATCATAACCGTATCCGATTCTAAAATTCATTTATCCTTGTTTTTCTCGTTGTTGTAATCTAAATGCCTGAAAATCCAGACCTAATGTAAATCGTACAGTATTAGCTAAAGGATTGTTTTGTTTAACAGGAATCAAATAAGAAAAATCAATGGTGAATACATTAAGCTTCAAACCGGCACCAACCGAAAAATATTTCCTGTTACCTTTAGTTTCATGTTCGTGAAAATATCCGGCACGAACAGCAAATTGATTAGCATACCAGTATTCTGCGCCTACGGAGTATTTAATTTCGTGTAGTTCTTCTTTCCAGCCACCTGGCGCATCGTAAAAAGATTGAATCATTCCTTCAAGCACAGATATATCCATGTTAGTACTATCTTTATTCGGTGTAGGAACTAAAAACTTATTTATATCCAAGGCTAAAGTTAGCGAGTTATATTCATCAATATTATATTTTAATGCTGTACCAATTCTTAAATTGGTTGGTAAAAAATCCTTTTGAATATCAGTGTATGAAATTTTAGAACCTATATTTGAAATATTAATACCAACTGACCAGGTAGCATTTTGTTCTCCCAACTTAAGTTTATCGTTGAAATAATACATTGATACATCGGCAGCAACAGCGTTTCCTGCTTTTGTTTCTCCTCCCGCAACTATGGCACCACCTGTAATATCGGATCGGATATACCTGAATGCAACTCCTCCGGAAATTTTTTCAGAGAATGCCCTGGCATAGGTTACATCAAATGACATTTCGTAAGGTGTATGTTGCCCGTTATATTCTCCAAATTCATCTGTAAACTGAATATCTCCCAGGTCAAAATATAACAATGTTGCAGCTACTGTTTGTTTATTGTCAATTCTTTTATAAAAAGATAAATATCCTAAGTTTATATCATTTACCAAATTTCGTAACCATGGAGTATATGATATTGAAAGTCCCATGTCACTTTCAATAAAAGCATATTTTGCCGGATTCCAGTGCATTGAATTATAATCAGGCGAGGTAGCTGCACCAACATCACCCATTGCTCCGGCTCTTGAATCAGGGGCAATTGTTAAAAACGATGCAGAATATTCAAGGGGATTATTTGCTCCGGCCAGTTCCTCTGTCGTAATATCTCCATTCTGACCATGCATAGTTTGTCCTAAAAAAGTCAAAAATACTATTGCAATAAAAATTTTCTTCATCATAGTCCACTAAAAATATAAGAGTTGCAAATATAGAATTATTTACTAATTAACAATACAATTATTTTAGAATAACAAGCTTTTCAATTTTCTTAACTGTTTCTCCATCAATTGTTCTAACTTTGATTTGATATATATAAACACCTCTTCCGATAATATCTCCAAAGTCATCAAGCCCATCCCAGTTTATAGGTTCAGAACGAAAAGCATTTGAGTTTATTATTGTATTAATTGTTTTTACAAGTTTGCCTGAAACTGTAAAAATTTGAATTAGAATTTCCAAATCTTCGTTAGGCCTGTTATGATCGAAATAAAATGAGGTTTGTTCGGTAAATGGATTAGGATAATTAAATAGATTTTTTATCGCTAAATTTTCTGATTCAGCTACAATAAAATCCAGGTTTTCTTCAGATGAATTATTATAAACATCCCAAACTTTTAATTTTAAATTATGATTACCATCTTCAAGTTCGGAAAATAAATATTCTATCTTCCCTTTCTGATAATCATCAATATCAGATTCATAGTAATCATTTAAAACAATAAGATTATTGCTGTTATTATCAAGTGTTATGGTAATATCATGGCCTATACCATTTCCGACAGTATTTATACCGCTACTATCTGTAAGTACGGCAAATAATCTTGGATTTTCGTCAGTAACACCACCTGAAACAAAGTTTTCATCATTCATATATAATTGAACATTCGGGCCAATGTTGTCGAGTTCTGCATTATCGTTTGAGCCGCCAATTATAAAATCATTAAAATAACCTTTTGCATCATTATTTGTGCTTAAAGAGTAGTAGCTTATTTTACCATTATCAAAATGGTAAGAAATATCTTTAGGAACAACAAAACTAAACTGAAATTTCCCGTTTATAACACTTGCTTTACCTTTATAAAGTATATTATTCTGAGTCTGAAATTCCATTGGGTTGCCACCATCATTCCCCAAAGTAGTTATTGTTCTTTCTTTATCTAATACCAATGGATATGCTATGCCATTGTACGAAAGTGTTAAAGTACCTGAATTATTTTCTATATGCCCGTGAAAGGTAACTTTTGTTAATGCTTTTAAAGTATCGGTATAATCACTTACGCTATTATGATTTATTGAATCGGTAATAATATTGTATTCCGGTAATGGCATTTTTAATGCAGGATCGCCT
>DAOWML010000018.1 GCA_030643125.1 Bacteroidales bacterium | reverse complement strand
TATTTAATCATTAATTTGTTGTATTGATACTATTTTCACAGCATTAATAATACTATAAAGTTGATTTATGCTTACAGTTGATCACATCGAAAACACATATCTGGCTTCGTTTTACAATGTTTCCAGGCTTAACGTGTTAAACTCAAAAGAAATAGAGTTACAACTATTACCACTGATTAACCAGTCGGAATCTAACTTAACACTTAACTTATCTGGTATTAAATTTATAGATAGTTCGGGGTTTGAAACTTTACTGAGTTTATATAAAGTTGCTAAACTTAATAATTCAAACTTAAAGTTGATAAATCTTTCAGAAGAACTGCTGGAGTTAATTAAACTGGTTGAATTAGATCATGTTTTTCAGTTAAATTAAAATATACGGGTTGATATTTTTCAACCTTTATTTAATTCTTCCCAAAATTCAAGAGCTCTTCGTGTATGTGGAATCACAATTGTTCCTCCTACTAAATTTGCTACGGCAAATATCTCATACATTTCTTCATTATTTACACCCAATTTGTAGCATTGTTCTAAATGATATTTAATACAATCATCACATCTTAATACCATTGACGAAACCAAGCCTAGCATCTCTTTAACTTTTGACGAAAGAGCCCCCTCCATATAAGTGTTAGTGCTTGTTAAGAAATAAAGTTTGCAAAATTGGCAAAGTTATTTTGTTTATTTTTAAGACATAAAAGTTGCGAATAGCCACAGTTTATTTAATACTTTTATAACGAAGAAAATAAGCAAAAGAACAAGTCAAGATGTAAAGGTTATTTTTTAACAAGCACTTAGTATCTAAATTGAAAATTCTTTTAATTACCTTATTGTTAGTAGCTAAAAGTTTTTCATTCATTTTTTCGCGATACTCTTTATATTCTTTAATTACCTTACTCATATTAAAATGTTCTAATTATTTAATAGGTTCTCCAATAAGCGTGGCTGATGTACACTCAGTAATTTCTACAAAAACATAATCTCCGGTTTTGTAATTTTGTTTAGGAAAAACGACTACTTTATTTTGTGAATTTCTGCCAAATAAATGATTTGTTGATTTTTTTGAAACACCTTCAACCAGTACTTCAAATACTTTTCCCAGATCTATTTTTTTGCTAATTTCAGATAGTTTCCCTTGTAATTTAATAATTTCAGTTAACCTTCTTGATTTAATCTCTTCAGTTATATCATCTTTTAAATGTCTGGCTGCATAAGTTTTAGGTCGCTCCGAATATTTAAACATGTAAGAATAATCATAATTTACCCATTCCATTAAATTTAATGTTTCCTGGTGATTTTCTTCTGTTTCACCGGAGAAACCGGTCATAATATCAGTAGAGATAGCACAATCGGGCAAGATCTTTTTTATTGCCATTATTCTGTCCATGTACCATTCACGTGTATATCCGCGTTTCATTTTTTCAAGAATTTCTGTACTTCCCGATTGTGCCGGTAAATGAATATGATTACATATATTACTGTACATTGCCATTGTAAAAAGTACATCATCAGACATATCCTTTGGATGTGATGTTGAAAATCTGATTCTTAATGTAGAACTGATTTTTGCAACCATCTCAAGTAATTGGGCAAATTTTATGATTTTATTTTGCCTGCCTGCCGGCAGGTCATTATCTTCTGATTTCCAACTATACGAATCAACATTTTGTCCTAATAAAGTAATTTCCTTATATCCTTTTTGAAATAGATCTTCAGCTTCTTTTAATATAGATTGTGGATCTCTGCTGCGTTCAGCTCCACGAACATAAGGAACAATGCAATATGAGCACATATTATTACAACCTCGCATGATAGAAATAAAAGCTGAAACACCATTTTTGTCAAGTCTTACAGGAGTTATATCTGCATAAGTTTCTTCTTGTGACAGGATAACATTTATTGCTTTTTGCCCTGTTTCCACAGTTTCCAGTAATTCGGGTAAACTTCTATAAGCATCTGGTCCAACTACCAAATCAACAATTTTCTTTTCTTCAATTAATTTTTCCTTAAGCCTTTCTGCCATGCAGCCAATTACACCTATGGTAAGTTCAGGTTTTTTCTTTTTAATTTGTTTAAAAACATCTAAACGGCCCCAAATACGTTGTTCAGCATTTTCTCTGATAGAACACGTGTTTACCAGAATAATATCTGCTTCGTTTATATCTTCTGTAACTACATAGCCTTTATCTTCCATTACAGAAACAACAATCTCACTGTCTGCAACGTTCATTTGACATCCGTAGGTTTCAATATATAGCTTTTTAGATCCTCCCGATTTTGAACTATCCATTTTTAATATTTTTATATGAAAATATCTCTGCAAATTTATTAAAAATATAAAGTAAAATTCAGATTATCAGTTTTTGTTAATAGACAAGACTTTTTTGTCTGAATTTATTTTCTTATCGGGTTAATGTATATTTCTAAAATTTAGTAATTTTACTGCAATCAATTTTTAACCTGATTAATTTATGAGTCTTCGTATATAGATTATTTATGAATTATTCAGGTTGAAATAAAACACTTAATAAATATATAATATGTCAGGTCACAGTAAATGGTCAACTATAAAAAGAAAAAAAGGAGCAGCAGATGCCAAACGGTCTAAAATGTTCTCGAAAATTGTAAAAGAAATTATGATAGCTGTTAAAGAAGGTGGCTCTGATCCGGAAGCTAATGCACGATTACGTTTAGCAGTGAATAATGCCAAAGGTGTGAATATGCCTAAAGATAATGTAGAACGAGCAATAAATAAAGCCGATAAAGGCGCTGAGAATTATGAAGAAATGTCTTTTGAGGGCTATGCACCAAATGGAATTGCAGTATTTGTTGATTGTTTAACTGATAATAAAAACAGAACTATAAGTAATATCAGAGCAATATTTACAAAATACAATGGGAGTTTGGGGACTAACGGTTCTTTATCATTTCTTTTTGATACAAAAGGTATTTTTACCTTTCCTGTTTCAGAAGAGATAGATATGGATGAATTCGAACTTGAAATGATTGATGCCGGTGCTGAAGATTTTGAAATTGATGAAGGTTTAGTTACGATTACAACAGCAAAAGAAGATTTTGGGAGTGTTCATAAAAAATTGGATTCTTTAAATATTGAGGTGGAAAATGCCGGATTACAACGTATCCCAAATGATACAAAAACACTGGATGTTGATTCTGCGTTAAAAGTATTGAAAATGATTGATGTATTCGAAGATGATGACGATGTGCAAAATGTATATCATAGCCTTGAACTTACAGATGAGGTTGCAGAAGCGATGGAATAAAAAATACTACGAATTATATAAATCGGTCATTTCTTTTTTGATTTGACCGTTTTTTGTTTTTATCTGGAATACTATTAATAATTTGTATTTTTATGACCTTCTAAAATTTCGGATAATGAGTAAAAAATATATACTTTCATTAGATCAGGGAACTTCAAGTTCGCGGTCATTATTGTTTAATTCTGAAGGTAATGTTGTAGGCTGGGAACAAAAAGAATTTGAACAATATTATCCAAAAGCAGGTTGGGTTGAGCATGAACCTTTTGAAATTTGGGAGTCGCAATTAAATACGGCAAAACAGCTTATTGAGAAATTAAAAATTGATTTATCGGAAATTGGAGCAATAGGTATTGCTAATCAGAGAGAAACAATAGTTCTATGGGATAAAAATACCGGAGAACCGGTGTACAGAGCAATAGTATGGCAGGATAAACGAACAGCAGATTTGTGTAAAAAACTCAAGAATAGTGGTTGGAATGATTATATTCAGGAAAATACAGGTTTAATCATTGATTCTTATTTTTCTGCCACAAAAATTCATTGGATCTTGAATATTGTTCCCGGAGTTAAAGAAAAGGCAGAAAAGGGAGAGATTTTAGTTGGGACAATTGATACATGGCTGGTGTGGAAACTCTCTGGTGGTAAATTGCATATAACAGATTACTCGAATGCATCGCGTACAATGCTTTTCAATATTAGGGAATTACAGTGGGATAAAAAATTACTTGATCTTTTCGATATTCCTGAAGGAATTTTACCTGAAGTAAAAATGTCTTCCGAAGTTTATGGATATACCGATAAATCTATTTTTGGAAAAGAAATTCCAATTGCAGGAATAGCTGGCGATCAGCAGGCAGCTTTGTTTGGTCAGGCTTGTTCTGAAAAAGGTATGGCAAAAAACACCTATGGAACAGGGTGCTTTATGTTAATGAATACCGGCGATAAAATAATAGAGTCACAAACAGGTTTAATTACTACAATTGCCTGGGGTATTGATGGAAAAATTAAATATGCTCTTGAAGGTAGTGTCTTTATTGCTGGTGCTGCCATAAAATGGCTTCGCGATGCATTAAAAATTATTACTACTGCTTCGGAAACAGAAAAAATTGCTTATGAGGTTGAAGATACAGAGGAAGTATATGTTGTTCCTGCTTTTTCCGGCTTAGGAGCTCCATATTGGGATATGTATGCAAGGGGAGCAATTCTGGGGCTTACTCAGGGAGTAACCGATAAACATATTGTTCGTTCAACTTTGGAATCCCTGGCATATCAGACAATGGATGTGCTTAAAGCAATGGAAAAAGATTCCGGAATCGAATTAAAATCTTTAAACGTTGATGGTGGTGCGTGTGTTAATAATTTTTTAATGCAATTTCAGGCAGATATTTTAAATGTAGAAGTAAAGAGACCTGAGATTATTGAAACTACTGCACTGGGAGCAGCTTTACTGGCAGGTTTAGCTGTAAATTTCTGGACTATGAATGAAATTATTGAACGACGCGAAATAGAAAGAACTTTTTTACCGTTAATGAATGTAGAAAAAAGAGAAAAATTATATGGTGGCTGGAAAAAAGCTGTTGAAAAAGCTATGAATTGGCAACAGTAAATTTAAAAGGAACAAAATTTGTAATATAAAAAAAATGAAAAAAAATAAAATAAAGAATATCGCAGGACTTATTGTACTGTTTATTATATTAAGCAGTTGTAATGCATACAAATCAGTTGATATAGGTTATGTTGAAAATGTGAATTTTAAAGGCATGGTTGATAATAAGATTAGCCTTGAGTTACAGGTTCCCGTAACAAATCCAAACGGATATAAAATTAAAATAAAAGAAATGGATTTGGATGTTACTATAAACGGGAAATATTTGGGAAAAATGAAAAATACCAATGAAATTATTATTCCTGCTAAATCTGACGAAGTCCACAATTTTCTTGTCGATATATACGTGAAAAATGTATTATCAAGTATGGCTTCTATGTATAAGTTACGAAAGGCAAAAAGTTTAGAAATGCAAATTGAGGGCACAATAAAAGTAAAAGCATTATTAAATGGCAAAACGATAAAAGTATCAGAAAAACAAAGCGTTACCATGTAGATACTATTCTTGCAATATTTATACACTGCTTACTTAATTCTGATAAAAAATGATTAATTTTGCTCCGGTAATCTTGAAAAATTATGGTAAAAGCTAAAGGTATTTCGGGTTTAATTTTTTTGCTTATTCTTAGTTCAAATATTTTTGGTCAGTTAAATTCTGAATCATCTTTTAATAATGATATTTTCTCAAAAATACAGGAAAATAAGGTTGGACAAGGCGAAGTAATGATTTTTCAGGACATGAGAATTAATGCTTTGGTTTACAATCATGTCGAACAAAACAAGCGTCAAGGAGGAGTTCCGGGATATAGAATACGAATTTTTTCAAATCTGGGAAGTGGAGCAAGAGATCAATCACAATCTACAAAAGCCCGGTTTTATGAACTTTTCCCGGAGATTCCAATTCACCGCGAATATGTTAGTCCATACTTCAGAGTTTTGGTTGGTGATTACAGAACAAGGATTGATGCACTAAAAGATTTTAAGAGAATAAAAAGATATTTTCCTTCGGCTTTTATTGTCCCGGATAGAATTAATTATCCTGAATTGAAAGAATAAAAATAAAATTAATGAGCGATCAAATTAATCACGAATGCGGGATAGCTTTAATACGATTATTAAAACCATTAGAATACTATCAGTCTAAGTATGGATCATGGATGTATGGTTTGCATAAGCTGTACTTATTAATGGAAAAACAACATAATCGCGGACAGGATGGTGCAGGTTTAGCCACACTTAAATTTGATTTAGCTCCCGGTAAAAAAAATATTCATCGATTCAGATCCAATGGTGAATCTCCGATAAAGGAGATGTTTGCCGAAGTAAATTCCTTTCACTCAGCAATTGAAGAAAAAAACCCGGATTTATTAAATGATCCCGTATGGGCAAAAGAAAACCTGCCTTCTGCAGCGGATATATATTTAGGACACTTACGCTATGGTACTTTTGGAGGTAATGACATTGAATTTGTACAACCATTAATGCGCGAGAATAACTGGAAATCAAGAAGTCTGATGTTGGCCGGGAACTTTAATATGACAAATGTTGACGAATTATTTAAGGTTTTAATCGATTTAGGTCAGCATCCAAAAGAATATTCAGATACAGTTACTGTACTTGAAAAAGTAGGATATTTTTTGGATGAAGAAAATCAGTTGCTTTTCAGACAGTATAAAAATGATGGATTTAATAATAAAGAAATTTCATCCTTAATTGCAAAGGATCTTGATATTAAGAAAATTTTGCAAGAAGCAAGTAAAGATTGGGATGGAGGCTATGCAATTGCCGGTGTGATTGGACATGGTGATTCTTTTGTAATGCGTGATCCAAACGGAATTCGTCCTGCGTTCTATTATAAAGATGATGAAATTGTTGTTGTGGCGTCTGAACGTCCTGTAATACAGACTGTAATGAATGTTGACTCCGATCAGGTTAACGAAGTAAATCCTGGTGAAGCATTGATAATTAAAAAAGATGGAATAGTTATATCGGAGGAAATCAGGGTCCCTCAAAAACGAAGCTCATGTTCTTTCGAGAGAATATATTTTTCAAGAGGCAGTGATAAAGATATTTACCAGGAAAGAAAACAGCTTGGCCGGTTACTTGTACCACAAATAATGAAAGCCATAAATAATGATATCGAAAATACAGTTTTTTCATTTATTCCAAACACTTCAGAAACAGCATTTTACGGAATGGTTAATGAGCTTGAATCACATTTGCTTGATAAACAGAAAGAAGAGATATTAGCTCTTGGGGATAAATTAAAAGAAAAGGAAATTGACCGAATCATGATTAAAAGGATTCGCGTTGAAAAGATTGCAATAAAAGATATTAAACTCAGAACATTTATTGCTCAGGACAAAGGAAGAGACGATTTGGTAGGACATGTTTATGATATAACTTATGGAACAGTGCGTGAAGGTATTGATAACTTGGTTATTATTGATGATTCTATAGTTCGTGGTACTACATTGCGTGAAAGTATTTTGAAAATTATTGATCGTTTAAAACCTAAGAAGATAGTTGTTGTATCTTCGTCACCTCAAATTCGATATCCCGATTGTTATGGTATTGATATGGCTAAACTTGGAGATTTTGTTGCGTTTAGGGCGGCAGTAGAATTACTAAAAGAAACGGGAAAAGAAACCGTGATTAACGATGTTTACAAGAAATCAAAATCACAGGAAAACTTGCCAAAAGAGCAAATCGTAAATTATGTAAAAGAGATTTATAAGCCATTTACACCTGAAGAAATTTCTGCTAAAATCTCGGAATTGTTAAAATCAAAAGAAGTAAAAGCTGAAGTGGAGATTATTTTTCAAACCATTGAGAATCTTCATGCTGCTTGCCCTAATGATACAGGAGACTGGTATTTTACAGGAAAGTACCCGACCCCGGGAGGTAACAAAGTTGTTAATAAATCATTTATTAATTTTATTGAGGGGAAAAACCAAAGAGCGTATTAAAAATTAGTTTTATTAAATAGAAGTGCGCCTTTCACGGCGCTCTTCTTATTAATCGTATAATTATTTCTTTTGATCTATATAAGTTTCAACGTGCCTTTCTATTTTTGTGGGGGGAATATCATCAATGGTAATCAAAATACCTGATTCTTCAACTCCACCAAAAGTTTCATTTATTGCTGTTCCAAAGAATTTCATTGTAGGAGAAAGATTCATATACGCATTAATTAATGGAGGGATATTTAAATTAAATTCTCTAACACTTTTTTGCAAGATTTTATAATTTTCTTTATAATCTTTTCCAGTGAACAAGGCCTTCATTTTTTCACATTCCATACCTAATTCAAGAGGTTTTTTTGGGCTTACTATATTCTTGTTATCAGGAAATTGCTTGTTCAGAAAATATAAAATCATATTCCTGGCTTCCTGATTAAAGTGAGGATACATAGTTACTTTGCCAAAGAAATGACGGGTTTGAGGATTCTCAATAATAAGTGCCCCCAAGCCATCCCATAAATTATCTAATGCAAATAATGCTTTACGCCCTGCACTTGCAGACTGAAATTTAGGTTGAATAAATGATCTTCCTAATTCAATCATGTATGGTAAATATTCTTTGCTAAAATCTGCTGAAAATTCAAATAATTTCGAAGTAGCCAGATTTTCGGGATCGCTATTATTATCACAAACATGAAAACGATAACCACCAAGTATTTCTTTATCTTCCGGATCCCAGGAAATTAATTGTTCGTACGGTTCTTCCTGTGTGTCAAATTTGTCAATATCAAGATCTTTACCGGTTCCACCTCCCGCCTTACGAAAAGTTAGTTCTCTCAATCGACCAATTTCTCTCATAATATTTGGAGAATTATGATGATTTACAATGTATAATTCGTTTCCTCCATTATTAGTTTTCCGTAAAAATCTCTCGGGAGTTAATTCCTTTTCAATTATATTCTTATCAATAGCTTCAATTACTTCTTTCATATTCTTATTGTAGTAGTTTGGGATTGTAAATTTACAAAATATTTTAAATTTTATTTAAAAGTTTCTGTGCTACCTTCCGCTAATTGGTAAATATAATCTTTAACTTTTTTTGCCCATTCTTTTGCCTTTATGGATTTATCAAAAGTTGTATATGGAATAGGTTTTCCAAATGTTAATGTTATAGTCTTACCTCGTTGTTTAAACATCTCGTCTGCCAGATAAAACATTTCAAAATTAGCTTTAATGCCTAAACTTGTTCTGAAATTTGAAAGATTATAAAAGAAATTAGTATTTCTTCCATCAATATGAACCGGAATTACATTTCGTTTATGCTGAACAGCTTTTGAAATAAAACTTTTTTTCCATTCAAGATCAACAATTTCCCCTTTAATTTTCCTGGAGCATAGTCCGGCCGGAAAACTAAGCACTTGTTTGTCTGACTTGTATATTTCTTCAATTCTTTTTACATACTCAACAGATTGTTTGCCATGTTTGTTAATAGGAACAAATATGGGATCAACATTATCAAAACTCATTAACAAATCGTTAACCAGAAAATGAAGTTCTGGATGGATTTGTCCGATTGTATGTGTTAAAACGCTTCCGTCAAGTCCACCAAGTGGGTGGTTTGCTACAAAAATATTACGTCCGTATGTTGGAATATTTTCTTTGCCATTTACATGTATTTTTATTTGAAAAAAATCAATAACAGCTTTTACATAATCAAGACCGTATTTATTGCCAATAATAGGAATTGCATCGTTTATTTCTTTCTGATGTACAATACGTTCAATATATTTATAAATAAACCCAGGCAGTAACTTAGCAAGTTTCGGATTCTTTTCCCTGAAAACGTTTCTTATACTGATTTTATCCATTGGATTAAATGATTTATGTGTAAAAATAAAACATTTATTTTTTAATAAATCTCATCCTGAATTATTCATGTTTTGGGTTAAAGTCCTTATTGTTAGCTAATTAACTAACCTCGGCCTTAAGGCCGGGGTTAAGCAATAATGCAGTATACCAGGACTTTAGTCCAAAATTTTGGAATTTATAAATTAATCAGGTTAAAATTTATTTTGTATGACCTTTAAGTATTTTATTATTCCGGTAGAATTTCTTAAAACTCTTGTATTTATTGAGTTTTAATCAATCTAATTTAAATATATTTTGTGTTTTAGCATTTAATAAAAGTTAAAAGTTATTAACATAGTGGTAAAAAGTGGAGGAAAGTGGTAAATTGTGGTAAATTTTTGTATATTTTTACGAGTTAAATAGGCAATATACATGATAACATTTATCGGTGATTATAATTGTAAGGTTGATGAAAAAGGGAGGGTGACTTTCCCTTCAACACTCAAGAAGCAGATGGGGTCTGTTTCTCAGGGCCGATTTGTTGTTAAAAAAGACATTTTTGAAAAGTGCTTAGTTCTCTTCCCAATTGAAGAATGGGAAAGACAAAATTCTATAATTCGAAGTAAAATTAATCCTTACAACAAGGAACACAATAAGTTTCTAAGAAATTTTTATCGAGGATCAGCAGAAATCATTCTTGATAGCAACAACAGGATGTTAATTCCTAAGCGATTATTGGACCTTGCAAATATATCTAAAGAAGCAATTTTAACGGGCCAAGACGGAAAAATTGAGATTTGGTCTAAAAAATTGTATGATTCGACCGAAGAAGGTTATGATGATTTTGCAGCTTTGGCTGAAAAAATTATGGGAGGTGAATTAAATCTGGAAAATGATAAATAAATGGGATATCATACACCAGTTTTGCTTAAAGAGAGTATTAATGGCTTGCAAATTAAGTCAGACGGGATTTATGTCGATGTAACTTTCGGTGGTGGAGGTCATTCACGAGAAATCATAAAACATATAAATAAAGGCAAACTGGTAGCATTCGATCAGGATAATGATGCTTTGCCAAATTTAATTGATGATAAGCGATTTATTTTTGTTAATCACAATTTCAGGTTCTTGAAGAATTTTTTGAAGTACCATAAAATAGACCAGGTTGATGGTTTATTGGCAGACCTAGGTGTTTCGTCGCACCATTTCGATGATCCTGAGCGTGGATTTTCATTCCGTTTTGATGGTGAGCTTGATATGCGAATGAATCAAAGCGCAAAGATTTCAGCTAAGAATGTGGTAAATGAATATGAAGAAGGACATTTGGCTAAGATTTTTTGGGAATTTGGGGAGTTAAGAAATAGCCGAAAGCTGGCAAAAGCAATTGTTGATCAAAGAGGAAGCAAGAAAATAGAAACAGTAAAAGAGTTTACCAATGTTTTAATGCCTTATTTACCAAAACATGCAGAATATAAGTTTTTGGCAAAAGTATTTCAGGCATTACGAATTGAAGTAAATCGCGAAATGGAGTTTTTAAAAGACATGCTTTTTCAAACGATTGAGGTAATAAAGCCGGGTGGACGGTTGGTGGTTATTACATATCATTCGTTAGAAGATAGGATTGTTAAGAATTTTATTAAAAACGGTTTGTTCGAAGGTGAAGTCGAAAAAGATTTTTTTGGAAATATGGAAGTTCCATTTAAGGCAGTAAACAGAAAAATAATTGTACCTGGCGAAGATGAAATTAAGGAAAACAATAGAGCACGAAGTGCAAAATTACGAATAGCAGAAAGAATATGATTGGCGATAAAAAAGAAAATATAGAATTTATAGAAGAAAAGATAGAACGCAAAGAACAAAAGTTTGGTTCAATTAAAGATTTGCTTGATGGGTCTTTAATAGCCAATGATTTTGTTCTGAAACAGCTTCCGTACATTGTTTTTCTTGTTATTCTGGCATTTATCTATATCGCTAACAGATATCATGCAGAGAAAGTTGTTCGTGCCAGTATCGAACTAACAAAAGAAATAAATGATTTACGCGCAGAAGCTATAACAACATCATCCGAGTTGATGTTTAATAGCAAACAATCGGAAGTTGCAAAATTAGTTGAAAGTAAAGGTTTGGGTTTAATAGAATCAGTGGAGCCACCTAAAAAAATAATTATTGAAAAATAAATGGATTAATGCCTTTAAAAAAAGAAATAGTATGGAGAGTTGGTGTGATATACATATTCATGCTTGCATTTGCTATTCTTATTATTGGTAAGATTCTCTATCTGCAGTTAATTGAGGGTGGTAAATGGGAAAAAAAGGCTCAATCACTTACTTTAAAGGACATTACAATTGAATCGAATCGGGGGGATATATTGGCAACAGATGGAAGGTTACTTGCGAGCTCTGTACCATACTATGAAATTCGTATGGATACTCGAAGTACGGGAATGGATGATGTCACTTTTAACTCAAATGTTGATTCTTTGGCTTACAAGTTATCTGAACTTTTTCGAGATAAATCTGCCACAGAATATAAAAACGAATTGGTAAAAGCTCGCAGAAATGGCGAGCGATTTCATTTAATTAAGCGTAGGGTTAATTATAATCAACTTAAAAAAATAAAGACATTCCCAATTTTTAGATTGGGTCAGTATAAAGGCGGATTTATTGCTTTACAAACAAACCTTAGAATTCAGCCACATGTTAGTTTGGCTTCAAGAACAATTGGTTATACAACAAAAGGTGAAGGTGGAAATGTCGTGGGAATTGAAGGTGCTTTCGATAAAGAGCTAAAAGGTGTTGATGGCGTTAGGCTTATGCAAAGATTAAACGGGAACGTATGGATGCCTGTTCATGATGGCAATGAAGTGGAGCCTAAAGATGGTATGGATGTGATTACAACAATTGATGTCGATATTCAGGATGTAGCCGAAAATGCTTTGTTAAAACAATTAATTCGTCACGAAGCGCAGCATGGAACAGCTGTTTTAATGGAAGTTTCAACAGGAGAAATAAAGGCAATAGTAAACCTTGAGCGGAATAGTAAAGGTCAATATAAAGAATTGTACAATTATGCAATTGGCGAAAGTAGGGCCCCGGGTTCAACCTTTAAATTGGCATCTATAATTGCTTTGTTGGAAGATGGCTATGTCGATTTGAACGATACTGTGAATACAGGCAATGGTGAAATACTTTACTACGACAAAAAAATTACGGATACCAAAAAAGGCGGGCATGGAATATGTACGGTTCAGGAAGTTTTTGAAGTTTCTTCGAATGTTGGTATCTCAAAATTGGTAACTGATTACTATACCGGAAAAGAAGAAAAATTTATTAATCGCCTTTACAGTATGAATCTGAATAATCGTTTAGGAATTGCAATTAAAGGTGAAGGTGAACCTGAAATTAAATATCCGGGCGATAAATTCTGGTCGGGAGTTTCATTGCCGCAAATGTCGATTGGTTATGAGGTTCGGTTAACTCCATTGCAAATGCTTACACTTTATAATGCAATTGCCAATGATGGTAAGATGGTGCAACCAAAGTTTGTAAAAGGATTAATGTATCATGGTGATTTAGTTAAAACATTCGATACGGAAGTATTAAAGCAGTCGATTTGCTCAAGGTCTACTTTGCGAAAAGTAAAAATAATGCTTGAAGGAGTTGTGGAACGTGGTACGGCAAAAAATATAAGAAATAATAGCTATAAAATTGCTGGAAAAACAGGAACAGCACAAATAGCAAATAAGGAGTCAGGATATAGCGATAAGTCCAGAATTAGTTATCAGGCATCTTTCGTAGGATATTTTCCGGCCGATAATCCAAAGTATTCATGTATTGTAGTAGTAAATGCGCCATCACGAAATGTTTATTACGGGAACATCGTTGCGGGCCCTGTATTTAGAGAGATTGCCGATAAGGTTTATGCTACAAATTTTGAAATGTACGATGGATTAAACCTTGCAACAGATGAAACAACAAGCGAAGTGAAGATTCCATATACAAAGAATAGTTATAAAGATGAATTGAAATATGCTCTTACTGATTTAGGAATAAATGTAAAGGATGAAGATGTAGTTTCCGATTGGGTTATAACAACAAAATTGGATTCTTGTGTGAAATTAAGTAATCGAAATATTGCAGAAAATTTAATGCCTAATGTAAAAGGAATGGGAGTTAAAGATGCTGTTTTTATTCTTGAAAATTTAGGATTAAGTGTTGAATTACAAGGTCGTGGAACAATATTAAACCAATCAGTTGCTTCGGGTTCCCGAATTTCAAAAGGCGATTTGGTTGTTCTCGAAATGTCATTTAATTAATAGAAAGTTGAAGTGAAAGTTTTAAGCGACATATTAAAATCTGTAAAAGTTACTCAGCTAATAGGTAATGCCGAAATACCTGTTACAGCAATTATTTTCGATTCCCGACAAGTGAATTTAGGGTGTTTGTTTGTTGCTGTTAAAGGAACTCAAGTTGACGGGCATAAATTTGTTGAAACAGCTATAGAAAAAGGAGCAAAAGCTATTGTTTGTGAAACCATTCCTGCCGGGCAATCAAAAGATGTTGTTTTTATACAAGTCGAAAATTCATCACAGGCACTAGGCAAATTAGCATCGGCTTATTATGAAAATCCATCTTCAAAATTAAAATTGGTTGGCGTTACAGGAACAAATGGTAAAACAACAACAGTAACATTATTATATAATCTGGTTCGAAAACTAGGGTATAAAGTTGGATTGCTTTCTACTGTAAGGAATTATATTGATGATCAGATTATCAACGCAACACACACAACGCCAGATGCTGTTCAAATAAATAAACTCATGAGGCAAATGGTTGATTATGGTTGCGAATATTGCTTTATGGAAGTAAGCTCGCATGCCATTGATCAGGATAGAATTGAGGGACTTGGTTTTGCAGGAGCATTATTTACAAATATTTCACACGATCATTTAGATTATCATAAAACTTTTGCCGAATATATTAAAACCAAAAAGAAATTTTTTGATGATTTAAAACCTGAAAGTTTTGCATTGATAAATACTGACGATAAAAACGGAAATGTAATGGTGCAAAACTGCAAAGCGAAAGTAAAAAATTATGCTGTTCGATCAATCGCAGATTTTAAGGCTAAGATTATCGAAAGCCATTTCGAAGGATCTATGTTAAATATTGAT
>DAOWML010000168.1 GCA_030643125.1 Bacteroidales bacterium | reverse complement strand
GTGCTGAATATGTTTCTATCAGTGCTGAATATGTTTCTATCTATGCTGAATAAGTTTCTAACTGTGCTGAATAAGTTTCTAACTGTGCTGAATGAGTTTCTATCTTGAATAAAGGTCTATTTGGGGTATTTTGGGTCTGTTCAATGAACAGTGTCGTTTATATTTCCTCCCTCTTTCACAATGAAAAAGGGAGTTTTTATAATTTACCTGTGTTTTATTGTGTAACTGATTCTGTAACTCTTTTAACAGAATTCATATTTCTTATCACTTTCTTAAAAGTAAATTGTTCTTTTTTGACAGGATCGAACTGAAAGAAACTTGAAGCTATTTTGCAAATCCCAATAACTTCGTTATATATTTCGTTAAAGATTTTAAGTGCTTGTTCAGATAATGCTTTTGTTGTTTCTTTCAAGCTTTCCTGGTTAACATTTGTTTGTTTAAGTTGATCTGCATAAGCAATGATACTATCTAACAGGGTTGGGTTTGTGCCTTTATCTATCATTTGGGTTTTAAGTGATTCTGTTAATCCTTTTTTGAAGCTGTATAGCAATTCTATTAAAGCTTCCTGATCGCCTTGATGAACAGACCGCAAGGTTTTGTTAAAACCTAAAGATTTAATGATTTCTTTTGCATCTTTTCCAAAATCAACTTCGATTTGAGTTTTAATAAAAGATAAATTACGTCTTGCCGGAGCCTGAATTGATGCCAACAGAGATGTTGTATCTCTTAATTCTTTCTTTTTGTCTAAACCTAAGTAGTTTTCAATTGCGTCGTCAATTTTAGCACTCAAATACGTAGCATATTCCTCTGTCCAAGTGCTACGTGCCATTGATAAATCTGACAGGTTTAATTTTAAAGTTTCAACAATGGTTTTTGATGCTAATAACATATCAACATCCTTGAAATTGTAATTTCGATTTTTTAACATAATAATTATTTTTTTTAAGGGTTAATAATTAAATAATTTGATTAAATATAAATTGAAGTTAATAAATGATTTTTTAACAGGAAGCTTTTTATGGTTTTATAAATAGCTGAATATTATTTTTATAAGGCAATGCCTTGATATAACTGTTATGAGCATGTGCAATGTTTGTGAACATTTTAAAAGTTAATATTTTTTACTAATTTATAGCACCTGAAGATTGTAATATCTAAATCTAGACTTAAAACGAAAAGTTTTCCGGAAAACGGGCACGGGGGAAAGGCTCTATTGAGGGCATTTAAATTTATTGAATTACAAATTCAACAAATAGAAACGACGTAGTTGCAAACTATGCCGAACGGGGGTGCACTGGCGGAAAATTTCCGTCAGCCATCTACTCGATTGTGCGTAAAATTTTCTATTTCATCGTAAATAATCTCAAAAATTTCATATATTCCTTTGTACCCCCAATCCCTAAAATAGCTTGGATGACTTACATGAATAACCATTTGCCCAAATTCGTTTTTTTGAATTTTATATTTTTTATTTCTTTTAATTCCTTCACCTAATAATTTCATATCGGATAGACTATGAAAAACAGGGTCACTACAAACAATAATTAAATCAGGTTTTGTAGATTCTATTTGAAGTTTTAATACGTTCTTATTTTTCCTAGAATGCTTATATACTTCATCATATGATTGTATTGTTGAATCATTGCCCCAATTATCAATATGCTTTGAAGCTTTTTTAACATTTATCCAAGCACTCTTTGATATAGCGTTCTGGAGAATTTCTGTATTCTTTTTATTAGACTTTAATAAAGGAGGAAAATCATCCCATTTTATTTTTTCTTTTCTATTTAGTGATTCATAAATCAACCATAATAGAATAGGAACTTTAGTTGAAGTATGTCGTCTATGATGACCAACTCCTAAAATATTCTTATCTAATTGTGTTTCAATATCTACTACTCCACACTCATCGTAACCATACGATTCACCAAGAAAACAAATGATTTTAAAATTCTCCTTATCATATATTTCAGGAGAAATCAATCCGTCGGCTATAAACCCTTCAGTTGTATCCCATTTATGAGTTGCTTTTATTTTATCTACTACAATTTGTTTGGTATTCTTGTAATCAGTTAGATTGAATTTCATAATAATATATTTTAGTCTTCGGTTTACTATAATCTTTTAATTTTACGCACAACTTGTTTTTAAACGGACAATAATTCTACATAAACATAATATGAAGAAAAATCATCTTTTAAAATCATTTCATGAAATTAATAAAAAAATATATTATTAATTTAGAATCGAATTGTTTGTTTTAGTCTTAGAATTCGGGGCCGTTGAACAACATTACTAAGATAAAACTTAGTCAGCAAACCACCAATCCCGAAAATTATCGGGACCGCATTGAATTTGAACCGTTGTTATGCCCTGTTGTTTGTTCTGCATTTATTTTTATATTTTTGAATCCAAAATTACTAAAACTCATGTCTAAGCAATATAACAAATGTTTAATTTAAAAATCACAATTATGAAAAAAATTATGTTGTCTCTTTTTATTTTGCTTAGTGTCTCGATTCTATCAACTCAAGCTCAAAATGATTCAATTGCTAAATCATTAGAACTAACTCCTGAAGTTATCGAAAAACTAAGTAGCGACCAAATTCTTGAACTTGCAAAAGAAAAAGAAAAGTTAAAGTTTGAACACGAAAAAGCTATGGCTGAGAAATTTGCTGTTAATCCACAAGAAATTATCAATGATTTTATGCCATCAGAATTTACAATGATTTTCTCTTCTGTAATTTTTTTCGCTTTTTTAATAATGCTTGTAGTTATTCCTTTTTATTTTAATCAACGAAAATCAAAATCAAAATTAGATCTGTTAGGTAAGTTTATTGATAAAGATAAAGATATCCCCAAAGAACTAATGTTTTCAGAGAAAAAAACACGTTCAGACTTGCGCAGGGCAATTATTTTAATCAGTTTGGGTTTAAGTGTTGGTTTATTTTTATATTTATTGAAACTTGAAGAGAGTTACTGGACAATTGCTCTTATTCCAACAATTATCGGAATAGGCTACTTCCTCTCTTTCAAGTTTGTCAAAAACAATAAATCTATTCAGGAATAGACTAATGAGTTTATCTGATTCAATCCTTATTACCCAAGTTATCTTAAATGATGACCATCTGGCATTCAAAACATTGGTAGAACGCTATCAATCAGATATCAGAGGTTTATTGTTAAGATTAACACATGGTAATAAGGATATTATTGATGATTTAGCCCAAGAATCTTTTATTCGTGTTTATAAGTATTTATCGAGTTTCAATGCAGAAGCTAAATTTAAAACATGGCTTTTTAGAATCGCATACAATGTGTTCTACGAATATTACAATAAAAACAAGATAATTCAATTGGATATAGATTCTTTGGAAATTGCTGATAAAGAAAACAATAATTCAAGTAATGCAATTGATTTTCAACAAGCACTTAAAGTACTTAATCAGAATGAACAAATCGTAATTATTTTGCATTTTGAGAAAGGATTTACTCACAAAGAAGTTTCAAAAATTACGAAACAACCTCTTGGAACTGTCAAAACCAATATAATGAGAGGAAAAGAAAAACTTAAAAAATTTTATAATTATGAAAGATAATTTTGAAGACTTTCTTAAAAAAGAAATAAGTAAATCGAATATACAAATTCCTGATAATGGTTTTTCAGATCAAGTAATTACTAATCTACCAAGAAGAAAAATGGTACTTGCAGGAAGAGAAATAATAATTACTATCTCATCTATTATTTCAGCTTTAGTTTTCGTGCTAATCAAAGGGTTTAATCCATTCTTAACAGGATTAATAAATTTATTCAACAGCCTTATTCATCTTAAGATACCAAATTACGAATTTGTTATCGTTTTATTGGTTTTCTGTTTAATCTCCTTATTAATTCCTTATGTTGAATTAAGAAAACGGATTTTCTGAACAATTGGGCATAACGGTCCTCGGGTTTGAAGCTGTACGGGGTTACTATAAATTAAAATGGACGTAGTAACTCAACAACAGGTCGGTAAGCTACGTCCAACAAAAACCACTTAAATTATATTCTTAGTCCATTCTGAAAATATCCAAAAACTCATTATCTACTTTCATATCAACAACATCATGTTTATTAAGAATATCAAAATATTGTTTTACCTTTTCAATTAGCGGTTCCCCTTCAACATAATTAAAATTAACACGATCTAAAAACAATTCTACCCTATCGACAGGTTGGCGCATCATATCAAAGCTAAGCTCAGCTGAAGCTTTTCTATTTTCATTCACCCAATCAATAGCTGATTTTAATTCTTCAATAAACATTTTTGTCTCTTCAGGATATTTTCTTGCAAATTCGCCTTTTAATACTAATCCTGCATTTGGAAAACTACCGAAATCGGGATTTATCTCATTCCAAATTTTATTATATGATATTATTGAAATTTCTTCACCCCTGTCTTGCATTATTTTTATCGCATAACTTGCTTCAGGTTCTCGTAAAATTACTGTATCCGCTTTACCTGTAACAAAATCCTGATAAATTTCTTCGGGTCGACCAAATGGTTTTCCAAAAACAAAATTAAAATCATCGGGGTTTAAACCACCTGCCTTAATTAAATATTTAGTGATTTTCGCAGGAGGAGCTTCTTCAAATAATGGAGTATATATATCTTTTCCTATAATATCTTCAAAGCCTTCGGCTTTATATCGAGTTAATAATACAAAGTTATCCCACACAAATAATGCAGGTATTTTAATATCACTATTTCTTAATTTAGCCGATGTAATAAGTGCAGAAAAGCTAATATCTGCCTTACCATTAGAAATCCAGGCTAAATGCTTTTCTGTTTCTTCCCAAACTTTTAGTTCTTTAATATTTATATGGTTCCTGATTTTTTCTGACTGAAGCAGGCGCATAATAACCGGATATGCCACAGGTGTTGCTGACTGTATAACTGCATCAACCTTTGTTAAAGATGAATCTTCTTCCTTGTTTTCGCTTACCATTTTATGGAAATACATCCAATATTCACCAGAGTTTTTTTGTTCTGAAATATATTCAAAACCCATTTCCGAAAGCATATTAATCATTGGAATAGGTTCAAAACGTTGTATGAGAACAAAACCGCTATCATCTTCTATTTCATATGCTTTTTTTATAATAATATCAAAAGGATCTGATGTCATTGACCTTACATCAAGAATTTCAAATTTATCTTTTCGTTCTGTCCACACAATTTCTTTTTCATCCTTTTTGGGATTAAAAATCGATATTCTGTATTCTCTTGTCTTTTCAAGATTATAGATAAAACCTAAACCTCCTGCCACTTTTAATAACTCATTCGGCTTATCTACTGAAATAATAACAATGTTATTATTAGCAGGAAGTTGTGAAACTTTTTTAATTAATTCTTCAATAGTATCATTATTGTATATATAACGCTCAGGGTTTTCTTCCCATGTAATATCTTCACTTTTATTTTCAAATTTATTCTCTACTTTTTTAATACATTCCGGCATGTTTTTTAGTAATTTTTCTTCTACACCCAGGTATTTATTAATAGTATGAAGAATTTCGCATACCGATGTTCCTGTTACTTTAGCAGCATCATTAAAATTAGCAAAACGTGCAAGTGTGTTATATAATGCAGGATTTTGCATACGTTTAAACTTAGGTGATAAGTCAGTCAATACATTTTTCAATTCCGGATACTTATC
>DAOWML010000293.1 GCA_030643125.1 Bacteroidales bacterium | reverse complement strand
TTAGAAATAGTTAGGTAAGTTACAAAAAATGAAAACTTAAGTAAAGAGTTTATTATTTATTATGATTCTGTTAAATAACTATCTTTATAATATGAAGATTAAAAAGGATGTTCTGATTGCCATAATAATACTCCTGATTTTAGTTCCTGCAGGTTTTTATACTAAGATGTATTCGGGACCGGCATGCAATTGGGTAAATGATAAGCTTGGAGGTGTTTTGTATGAAATATTCTGGTGTTTGGTTTTTTATATTCTTTTGCCAAAATCAAAACCGCTTAAAATTGCAATCTGGGTTTTCGTTATAACCTGTATTTTAGAGCTTGTACAGTTGTTAAATAATTCTTTCTTAGAAATTATAAGATCAGATTTTATAGGACAAACAATTATAGGTAATTCTTTTACCCGGAGCGATTTCCCATATTATTTTATTGGATCAGTTTTAGGGTATTTGATGTTAAAAAATCTGGAAAAATATAAATTACTCCCTGGTGATAAGTAACATTGTTCTGTCATCATCAAAGTATGATATATTGAAATCTTTAATGTAAGTTTCTTCGAACAGAGTAATATCTAATTTTTCATTCTTGCCCAGCTTTTGTAGTACTTCTATAACCGACTCAGTTGACAGCATTTCCTTAGTTTTTGAGTTGTATGTTTCCGTGTAGCCATCGGAAAAAAACAGAAGCTTGTCAAATGGTTCTAATTCCAGTTCTAACTGATGATATTTTGAATCATCAGAAATACCTAATAACATGCCTGTAATATTCAACTGGTTTATGCTTTTATCTTTATACTTGTAAATTAATGGTTTCATAGCTCCGGCTGTGGCAATGTTAATAGGTTTTTCTTTATGAATGATGATAATAGAGAGGGTTGTAAATACTTCGGCAATTTGCAGATCATGAGTAATTTGTTTATTCAAATGTTCAACAATTCCTGAAGCCGTTAATTCTGAAGAGGGAGTATTGTTTAACAAAAATCGAATCGTACTTCGGATATAAGCAAGATATGCATTTACAAAAAACCACGCTCCCCATTTTTTACCCATTACATCACCAACAATAATAATTTTAAGATCATTCTCAGGATTAGATAGTATTTCATAAAAATCACCTCCCGGAATATGCTCGAATGGTTCATGAATTATTGATATCTGGTAATTTCCGAAACTTTGTTTTGCTTTACTTTCAAACCGAATAGGCGAATTATCTACAGCCAACTTAATTGCATTAACATATTTGTTTTTCACCTCAATTTCGCGTGCTATTAATGCATTTACCTGGTGATAAAATAATTTTTCGGGCAAAAATTTTAACACAAAATTGCCTATTCCATTATCGATCTGTGTTTCGATTTCATTGTTATTATTTGCCAGCAATACAATAGAAAATTCCAGATTCGATGATAGTTTAATTTTGTTAATATCAAATTCATTTATTGCATTTGAATCGATTAGCAATAACCAGATTTTCAAATTTCCGGTAATTTCGAATAGCTCTTTACTATTATATACAGTTTTTACTTTTGCATAGAGTAATTCTGTTTTTAATTGAAAATCGCTATCTTTTGTTGTACAATAAATAATCAATCCTTCACGGAGATTAATATTGTACTCCATATTACTTTTTAGAAGCTCCTTGCGCAAAAGTGTTTTTTAATATAACTTTTAAGTTTTAAAGCGAGGATTTTTTTATCATAAGGTTTAGTAATAAAATCATCGGCCCCGGCAGTTAAATTTTTTATCCATGTTTTATGTTCATTGGTTCCTGAAAGAAAAAGAAAAGGTATGTTTTTGTATTCAGGCATTGTCCGAATATTCTTTACCAATTCATTTCCATCCATTTCGGGCATATATAAATCTGAAATAATTAAATCAAAAATTTTTTCTTGCGCATGTTCCAGGGCTTTTCGGCCATTTTCTGCCAATGTGGTTTTGTATCCAAGCTGTTGAGCAATTCGCTTGACAGAGTCTCTAATGAAACCATCATCATCAACAATAAGTATGTGTGGCTGGCGATGCATGTTATACCAATATAATTATACTAATTTAGTTCATAAATGGTATCAAGTCAAGTAAAAACAAAATAATTATAAGTGTTAGGAAAAGTTTAAAGTCAGTTTTGTATTATGATGTTTTTATTTTTGTTAAGTCAATTTTCTTTCTTTAAGATTTTTCCATCTTTTGTGAGTAAAATAGCAATACCTTGCGTTTGTGGGAATTCAGAAAAAATAATGATCATTGTTACGGTTATAGGAACACTTAATATCATGCCTATTATTCCCCAAATAGCACCCCAAAAAGCCAATCCAATTAAAACAACTAATGGGCTAACATTTAACGAACTACCGGTTAATTTTGGATCGATAAAATTACCAACAATAAGTTGAATGGCTCCAACAATAATTAATACCCAAACTCCGGGCATTAACTCTCCAAATTGCAGCATGGCAAACATAGCGGGGAATGCAGTTGCTATCAACGATCCAACGGCTGGAATATAATTCATCAGGAAAATTAAAAAAGCCCAAAATAAAGGAGCATCTAAACCTATAAGAAGTAAGGCAAAGTAACTTAAAAATCCCGTAAGCAAACTAATTAAAGTTTTAAGTGAAATGTAACGTCCTATAGATTTATCTAATTTGCTTAGAACTGTGTTTACATCATCCTGATCATTCTTTTTAGCATAAATTGAATTTATCTTTTTCGAGAAAAAAGGTTCTTCTAATAACAGAAATAAAGTATAAATAATAATTAAAAAGGCATCTCCAAAAAGATCTTTTAACGAACTAAAAAGAACCGATAATAGCTTGGTATATTCATATTCTCCCAGGAATTCCTTCACTGAGCTCATCAAATCAATATTGAAAGTAGTATTTATAGCTGTCGTAATTTTGGCGATATTGTTTTGATAAACAGGTAATTCGGATGATAGTTGTTGAATATTTACTGTCAGAATTTTTACTACACCACCTATTATGAAAAAGATAACAGCAAAACCAACAATATTTAAAACAGTATTAGGTATTTTTTCATCGATAAACTTAATTTTATTTAAGACATCGCGAATTTCTTTAATCAAAAACCAAAAGATAAGTGCTATTACAAAAGGGATAATAAGATTTTTGCCATAAATAAATATGATTACTAAAGCGAAAGAAATTAGTAAACCATTGGTAATTCGTGAAGCTTTCATAATTTTAGTTTAAAGTTAATGATATAAAATTAAGGAAAGTTTATAATATAACCTGAGTTTGATATAATCACAATGGGCTCTAGTTTAAAATAACGTTGTTTATTTCGGTGTTTTTGGACTAAAGTCCCTATACATAGTGTACTAACTAACCCCGGCTTTAAAGCCGGGGTTATGGATGCCTTATTAATACTGGGCTTTAGCCCGACACTTTTAAAC
>DAOWML010000287.1 GCA_030643125.1 Bacteroidales bacterium | reverse complement strand
TGAAGAAAAAATTGATGTAATAATTCTGGGAGCAGGATTACCATTAAGAATGCCTCAATATGTGACTGATAAAGGTTTTGGGAATATTCATACGAAATTTATTCCCAAAGTTTCATCAGCGAAAGCTGCCATAGTGATTTTTTCATATTGGGCTAAAAACTTTAATTATATTCCTGATGCAGTTGTTGTTGAAGGCCCGTTGGCCGGAGGACATCTTGGATTTAAAAAAGAAGATTTAACAGGTGAAGTTGTACCCCTGGCTGATTTAATTGAAGAAACCGTGTTGGAAGTTAGTCGATTTGAGAAAGACTTTGGAAAGGAAGTACCGGTTATTGCAGGAGGCGGAATATATTCGGGCAAAGATATGTATGAAATTATGCAAAAGGGAGCAAAAGGAGTTAAAATGGGAACTCGATTTGTGCCAACGCATGAATGTGATGCATCGATTAAATTTAAAGAAACATATATAAATTCGACTAAAGATGATATTACTATAATCGATAGTCCTGTTGGATTGCCAGGTAGAGTTATACGAACTAAATTTGTTGATCAAATTAATGCTGGTAATGCAAAACCGTTTAAATGTCCATGGAAATGTTTAAAATCTTGTGATTTTAGAAAAGTTCCTTATTGTATTGCACAAGCTCTTTTTAATGCTGCTCGCGGTAATATGGATGAGGGTTTTGCTTTTGCAGGATCTAAGGCTTATTTATCAACAAAAATACAATCTGTTTCTCAGGTTGTGTTGGAGTTAAAGGTAGAGTATTACAAAATGAAGTATTTGGAGTATTTAAAAAACTTTGTTGGTCAAAAATTTATACCCGAACAAATTAAACTCCCAAATGTTATACCTAATATTGGATTAAAACTTGCGTAAAAAGCAATAAGATTAATTTTTTTTGATATTCTTATAGTTGTATTAAATATATGTTTATCTTGTACCAAATTTTTTAAAATTATATTATGAATAAAGGAACAGTAAAATTTTTTAATGAATCAAAAGGTTATGGATTCATTAAAGACACAGAAACAGAAAAAGAGTATTTTGTACACGTATCTGGTTTGATTGATGAAATCAATGAAAATGATGAAGTTACTTTCGAAATAACAGAAGGTAAAAAAGGATTAAATGCAGTAAATGTGAAATTAGCTTAGCCTAAAAATATTTAATGCTCATTTAAGATTTAAGTCTTACTAATTTTAGTAAGGCTTTTTTTATTGTATATTTTTTCTTATTTCACTATATTTCGTATTAAACTTTATTCAATAAAAAGTATCTTAACTTAAAATGAATTTGAATCAAAATAATAACCATAAAAAATAAATCATGAAAAAACTATTTTTAATTGCCCTTATGTTGGGGATGTTGTTTACATCTTGCACAAAGCAAGAAAGTGCTGATAATCCGTTGTTAGCAGAATACAATACACCATTTGATGTTCCTCCGTTTGAAAAAATAAAACTGGAACATTTTACTCCTGCTTTTGAAGAAGCAATGAAACAACATAAAGCTGAAGTAGAAGCAATTTTGACAAACCCAGAAGATCCAACATATGAGAATACTGTTGAGGCTTCTTATTATGCTGGCGAGTTGTTAGGAAAAGTAGGCACTGTTTTTGGCACTTTTAATAGTGTTAATATTAGCGATGAGATACAAGTTCTAGCTCAGGAGATTTATCCAATATTATCTGCGCATGGTGATGAAATAAGACTTGATCCAAGATATTTTGAAAGAATAAAAGTTGTTTATGAAAATAAAGATAAATATGACTTAAACGAAGAACAATTATTTTTGTTGGAAAATGGTTACAAAAGTTTTATTCGTAGTGGAGCTGCATTACCGGAAGATGAGAAAGAAATATTAAAGCAAATTAATCAGGAATTATCATCTTTAACATTACAATTTAGTCAAAATGTATTAGCAGAAGTTAATAATTTTAAATTAGTAATTACGGATGAGGCTGCTCTTGCCGGTTTATCTGAAGCATCTATTCGGGCTGCTGCCGAAACTGCTGCTGCCGACAGTATTGAAGGTTGGGTATTTACAATTCAAAAGCCAAGCATGATTCCTTTCATTAAATATGCAGATAATCGTGAGTTAAGAAAAACGATTTATGATGCATATGTAAATCAGGGAAATAATGATGGTTTTAGAGACAATAAAGAAATTTTAGCCAAGATTCTTAACTTGAGAGTTAAAAAAGCAAAATTGTTAGGATATGAAAATCATGCAGCTTTCCGTACTGAAAACAGAATGGCTCAAAATCCTGAAAGGGTTTTCAATTTATTAAATCAGTTATGGGAAGGCATATTACCAAAGGTAAAAGAAGAAAGAGCTGCTCTGCAAGCAATGATTGATAAAGAAGGCGGAGATTTTAAATTAGAACCACACGATTGGTTTTATTATACAGAAAAGCTTCGTAAAGAAAAGTACGATTTAGATGAAAGTGAAGTGCGACCTTATTTTGAATTAGAAAATGTTCGAAAAGGAATATTTGCTGTAGCTAATAAATTGTATGGAATTACATTTACTGAAATTGATGGTATTCCTGTACCACATCCTGAAACTACAGTATATGAAGTTAAAGAGGCTGACGGTTCTCATATTGGATTATTTTTTATGGATATGCATCCAAGAGCCAGTAAGCGTGGTGGTGCATGGTGTAGTGGATTCCAGGGCCATTCTTTCACAAAAGACGGTAAAGAAGTAACTCCATTAGTTAATAATGTATGTAATCTCACACGTCCTAGTGGTGATACACCTGCACTTTTAAGTGTTGATGAAGTTAGCACTATGTTTCATGAATTTGGACATGCTTTAGATGGATTGTTTTCGGAAACTTCATATAGAGCGGGCAATATAGCCTGGGATTTTGTTGAGTTACCTGCACAAATAATGGAGCATTGGGCTTTTGAACCAGAAGTATTAAAGATGTATGCTACTCATTACGAAACAGGTGAAGTAATTCCTGATGAGTTAATTGAAAAGTTAGAAGCTAGTGCTAATTTTAACCAGGGATTCGCTCTAACAGAAGTGCTTGCAGCTTCGTTACTTGATATGAAATTTCATATGATGACAGAAGAATATCCTAATTTAAATGTAATGGATTTCGAAAAAGAATATATGAACGAAATAGGTTTAATTCCGGAAATTTACTCAAGATACAGGCCAACATACTTCCGTCATATTATGGGGGGATATGATGCTGGATATTATTCATATACATGGGCTGGTGTTCTTGACAATGATGCATTTGCAGCATTTAAAGAAACAGACATATTCGATCAGGCTACAGCAAAATTGTTTAGAGAAAATGTACTTGCTATGAATGGCATTAAAGATGCAATGGAAATGTATGTTGCATTCAGAGGTCGCGAACCTAAAATTGATGCTTTACTAAAAAGCTTAGGTATAGAATAAGCTAAATTATATATAGAAGAGGAGTTGTTTCAAATGTTAAACAGCTCCTTTTTTTTATTACTA
>DAOWML010000337.1 GCA_030643125.1 Bacteroidales bacterium | reverse complement strand
GGCTTCAATCATTAAGTTCTGGTATAAAAATTCGGCTCTATAAATGTTATTTGCATTTATACCTCCAACCTTTGCAGCCGCTAAAAACACATATTCTGGTTTTTCTCTTTCAAAAAATTTAGTAACAGCTTCTTGATTTGTCAAGTCCAGCTCCCCGAATGATCGTGTTATTATATTTTTATATCCTTCGGATTCAAGCTTTCTTTTTATAGCAGAACCAACCATTCCTTTATGGCCGGCAATATATATTTTTGAATCTTTTTGCATACTTTATTTCGTTACTAATCCAAAGTTAATTTTTCTTTTCGAGTGATTTCCATATCTGAAATTACCATTTCCTCAATTAATTCATTTAAATCATACGTAGTTTCCCAATTCATCATTTCTTTTGCTTTTGTTGGATCTCCAATTAACAAATCAACTTCGGTAGGACGAAAATATGTTGGATCAATCTCAATAACTATATCTCCAACTTTTACAGATGTTTCATTAATATTAAAATTGTTTAAGATTTTAGAATCAATCGATTTAATAATACCCTTTTCATCGGTTCCGGTTCCTTTAAATTCCAACTCAATTCCTAATTTTCTGAATGTTTGATCAGAAAACTCCCTAATTGAGTGAGTTTTTCCTGTTGCTAAAACAAAATCTTCAGGTTTATCTAATTGCATCATTTTCCACATCCCTTCAACATAATCTTTTGCATGTCCCCAATCTCTCTTTGCATCTAAATTCCCTAAAAATATTTTGTCCTGCAAACCATGCATAATACGACTGGCAGCTCGTGTAATTTTGCGTGTAACAAATGTTTTACCTCTACGGGGTGATTCATGATTAAATAAAATTCCATTTGCAGCAAACATATTGTATGCTTCGCGATAATTTACAATTGTCCAGTAAGCAAAAAGTTTTGCAACACCATACGGAGAACGTGGATAAAATGGTGTTTTTTCTGTTTGCGGGATTTCCTGTACCAATCCGAATAATTCAGATGTAGAGGCTTGATATATCTTAGTCTTTTCAGCCAAACCTAATAAACGAACAGCCTCAAGAATTCTTAAAATACCTATTCCATCGGCATTCGCAGCATATTCAGGCATATCGAAACTTACCTTTACATGCGACATTGCTCCCAGGTTATAAATTTCATCAGGTTGTACTTCCTGAATTATTCGGGTAATATTCGACGAATCGGTAAGATCGCCATAATGTAGTTTGAAATTCAAATGAGTTTCGTGTGGGTCCTGGTAAATATGATCTATTCGTTGAGTATTGAATAATGAACTTTTTCTTTTTATCCCGTGCACTTTATATCCTTTCGATAATAAAAGTTCTGCTAAATATGATCCATCTTGTCCAGTTATTCCAGTGATTATTGCTTTCTTCATTCGTTTATAATTTTATAAAGTAAATTAATAACTTACCTGGTTGCAATTTTTTTCATAAAAGTTCAGGCATTGGTTACAACGGTTTGTACTATTATTTTTGCAGTTTTTCAATGCTTTCTATAAATTTCTTAGACAATGGCAATAATCGTAATACCGTTTCTTCATCATAATCATAAAAATCGTTATAATCGCCTTTCTGTCTCTTCTCAAATAAATCAGTATAATGTTTTGCAAGTGTTCTGTCTACAATTCCTGTTTTTACAAAAAATTGTCCGAATTTTTGTCTCGCACCTGAATGACTTGATGTTTCAATGCCATGCTTTATCAATAATGAGCCAACAGCATAGAAACAAGCATAATACATTCTATTAATCGCTGTATTCCAAAATTTATTTTCTATGTGCGTTTCGACTTCCTGTATAGTTTCTTTTGCTCGTTGAAGTCTATATTTGGAATATTCATCAGGTTGATAATCAGTCATAATAATTTACCCTCCAGCATAACATTATGATAAAATGGAGTAACTTTATATTTTGTATTCCATTCATTTTCCGAATAAATCATCGGGCTTATTATCTCTCCTGTATCAAACTCTAAATCATAAAGAGGATAAGTGATTGATTCCTCAATCTCCGGAGTAATTCTTTTCTTATTCAACAAAATTAAAATATCCCAATCGGATTCGCTACGTGCAGTTCCTCTCACTCGAGAACCATAAAGATATATTTTGGCTGATGGGTCTTTCTCCTTAATTATCCTTTTTATTTCTTTTAATATATTTCCAGAGTCTTTCATTCTTCAAATATAATTAAAATAAGAGAAATTTTCAATCTCGTAATTGTGGGCAGTTAAAGTATAATACACATTCTAGTATATTAAATTTCTTAATATTACTTTCAAGGTATTTATTTTATCTTTATATATTAGTCTGGTGTTTGATTTCACTTAACTTTTGTAAATTTACATGTTTTTAGATTTTAAATATGAAAATATATCTCGATTATAATGCTACAACACCAATTGATAAAGAAGTAGCACAAGCAATGCAACCATATCTTGCCGATTACTTTGGGAATCCTTCAAGCTCACATAGTTTTGGTATTGAAACAAAAAAGGCTGTTGAAAATGCAAGAAAACAAGTAGCAAACCTGATTAATTGTAAGCCACACGAAATTATTTTTACCAGTGGTGGATCAGAATCAAACAATTATGCC
>DAOWML010000191.1 GCA_030643125.1 Bacteroidales bacterium | reverse complement strand
GCAAATTGTAATGGCAAACGATTTAAAAATGAAACTTTGCAAATAAAATGGAATGATTATTCTATTTCAGAAATCTTAGATATGAAAGTTAATAAAGCGTCTGAGATTTTTAAATCGGAAGAAAAACTAAAAAGTGCATTTGGATTACTTAAAGATTTAGGCTTAGGACATTTGAAATTAGGGCAATCCGCAACTACATTTTCCGGAGGAGAAGCACAACGATTAAAATTAGCAAAAGAATTACTTAAAAAATCAAAAGATACCTGCCTGCCCTGCCCGTCCGGCAGGCGGGCGGCAAGGCAGGAATGTTTGTATTTATTGGATGAACCAACTACGGGATTGCATTTTTATGATATTGAAAAACTATTGAAAGTCTTATTTAAGTTAAGAGACGAAGGTCATGCTTTATATATCATCGAACATCATCCGTGGTTAATAAAAGTGGCTGATTATTTAATCGAGCTTGGACCTGAAGGAGGAGAAAAAGGGGGATATTTATTGAAATCTCAAAGTACACAAATATGAGTATTGAGTATCAAGATGTCTTGATACCTGACACTAAAATCTTGATACTTTTCTATAATAAATAACTTTGCCAACCCGATTAATATGATCAACTAAATCAGTATTATCTATGTGGCGAAATATTGATAAATCAAAAGTATAGGGTAATAAAAGATCATCAAGTTCCAGATCAATTTTATTTAGGATATCCAGATTAAGGTTTTCACCCTTAAATGTTAAATCAATATCAGAGCCTCTTTTAAAATTCCCCATTGCACGAGAACCATAAAGAACAACTTCATCTACCTGTTCGTAATAAGAGATTACATCCTTAATTTGATTTATTGTTTCTTCTTTGAGTCCGTAAAGCATTTTATAAAAAATATAAATACCACTATTGTTTATTTATGATATCATTAAAATATATCTCTAAATCACAAAATAACTGAAAATAAGAATTAAATACCTTATCGGTTATTTCGTCCGCAGTTTTCTGATTATAAGTATGAATTGTTATATTCCTACTTTTTAACATATTCATCCATTCCTCTCCATCAACAATAATATTTTCTTTAAATGCCTCTCTAAATACATCACGTGATCCTATTAATCTTGATTTACCCTGGTATTCCAAAAAATCTTTTAATGTATTCCAAGATAACTCATAGGTATATTCAAAAGCTTTAACCAAACCCTGTTTTTCCAATTCTGAAAGATCACCTTTATCTATAAACTTCTTTAATTGGGCAAGAGCTTTTTTATAATTGCTGAATCTTTGCTGCCAGCGAATATCTTTTTGCACGTTGATTAAATTTAGTTTTTTCTAAAATTTAAAAATACAAATTTATTATTAGATAATTAAAAAGGGACTACATCTGCCCTTTTTCTTTAAAATATGTGCGTATTAGTACTTTTTTTAATTCCCGTTCCAGTATTTTGTGTGTTATAATTTCGGGAATAGTTTCGAATTGTATATTTAGATCATTTTCAGATAGTTCTTTTTCACTTAAATCAATCTGATAAAGTAATGACATTAGCTTTTCAGAATCGCTATTTAATAATTTATCGATGTAAACTCCCAGCTGTTCAAACAACTCTTCGTATGCAAAATTCATATTGCCCGAAAACTGAATATCCATGCCAAACATTGCAAAATCCTTTCGAACTTGCTCTGCTGTTAACAAAACAAACTTTTCTTCTTTTTTTGATCGTTCTAATTGGCTGTGGCTAATTATCTGGCTCATTAACAGGTTTCTGTACAGAATTAAGAATTGCTTCTACCTGACGTAAATAATTACGCTTATCAAACTGCGGGGCAAAAACAAATCCATCGATATTAATTACTTTATTTTTCTCTTCATCAACAAACGAGAAACTTACAAAAGGGCCTCCCATAAAATCGTTTTCGACTTTCCAGAGATTTCTTAGCTCAATTACATCGATATCATTAACTTTTATCTCCCTTCTATAAGGAGTAGCTTCTGCTTCAACAGCCATATATGAACCATCAGTTGGCCCGGGAACAAATCGTTTTGTGAATTGGGTTCTTTTAGCAAATAAATAATCCGTTGTTAATTCAACATCCGGTTTATCATAAGAATAAACTAAAATTCCCTGAACAAGATCGCCACGGCCCCGATTCTCCATCCAAATAAAATCTGTTGTATCTAAATCCAGAGAATAACCTCTCGGAATAGTTATTCTAACTCCAAATTTCTTTTCTATTCGATCAGCAACACCAATTTGTTCGTATTTCTTATAATTATCGTTATATCTTTCCATTTCCATTTTAAGAATCCTGTCGATCAACAAATCGCCCTTTTCTCGAACAAGAACCTCTAAACTACTATCATCAGGAGCTAAGACATTAACTATAATCTGAGGTTTAGCCCAAAGATCCTTTTGAATAATCATTTTTGGCTCGTGCAAATCTTTATCGACCTTAGCAATAATAATATTCCTGTGTGTTTTAAAAATATTGGTAAAAGCATTATATGGAATATGTACCAGATCGAATATTGGTTCTTGTTGTGGCAAAGCAGGATGCGCCTGACTCAACTTTTTCCTGAACTCACTCCCAATATTTGAGCTCCAATGATCGGGCTCTATAACCAATACAACCTCTCCTGATTTTCCGGTTACATTAGTTAATAACTTTGATGAATCATTATTTTTACAAGAAGATAACAGAATAGTTAAAACAAAAATTGAAAGAATAAGTTTTTTCATGGTAAATTAGTGTTATTTATTTAGATATATCTTTAATTTTTTCCCTGCTTTTAAATCTTTTTCATCATTAATATTATTTTCCTCTTTTAATTCAGAAATAGACCTGCAATTAAATTTTTCAGCAATACTCCATACTGTATCACCATTTTGAACGGTATAATAAATAAAACGATCGGTTGAATCTCTTTGTTGTTTTGGTCGTGTTCTTTCTTCTTCAATTACTCCCGCCATTTGTGGTGTAATCCATACATCAAGTTTTTGCCCTACGTTAAGATCATTAGAGGGTAAACTATTCCAGATTTTTATATCATCAATTGTACAATTATATTTTATTGCAATCTTATGGAAATATTCTCCTTTAGCAACTTCATGAATAATCTTTATTTTACCATTTGTCTCTCCTGCTTCTGAAACAACTTTATTAAAATCTTTTTTTGGCACCGACTCATCGAATATTGCTTTTTCGTTTTTAATAAAGGTTCTTATTTTACTAACAGGTAATATAACAGTTGCCGGTTCTTTCATTTTTGGAATATAATCCAACTTATATGATGGATTTAAAAACTGCAAAGTTTTGATCGGTATCTTCGTTACTTCGGAAATTCTTTTAAATGTAGCAGCTTTTTTTATTTTAACAGTATCAACATCAAGGTATATAAAGTCAGATTTAATTGGTTCTATGTTATGGTCTTTATAATGATTCATCACATAATTCACAGCAATAAAAGCAGGAACATACCCATTTGTTTGTGCAGGCAAATAAGGTTGTATTTCCCAAAAATTAGTTTTCCCACCCGAACGTGCAATAGCATTTCGAACAACTCCGGGACCTCCATTATATGCAGCAAGTGCCAACTGCCAGTCGTTATAAATCCTGTATAAATATTGCAGATAACTACAAGCTGCTTCCGTTGATTTGTATGGATCACAACGCTCATCAACATAAGAATTTACTTCCAAATCGAACATCTTACTTGTGTTGATTTTAAATTGCCATAACCCAACCGCTGCCGATGAAGATATGGCTCTTGAATCAAGAGCAGATTCAACTATTGCTAAATATTTTAGTTCAAGTGGTAATTGGTATTTATCCAATGCCTCTTCGAAAATCGGAAAATATAATTCGGCCAGTCCTATAATTTTAGCCAAATGTTCTCTACGCTCAATAGTATATACGTCAATATATCTTCGAACACGATCGTTATATTCCAATTCAATTGGAGTTAAGTTATTTAGCTCGGCAATTTTGTATTCATAAACTAAATCAGGGTAAATCGGGATAGAATCTTTTTTCTTCTTTTTATCAACAGGATTTTCTTCACCCACTATATTTGAATCAATAGCATAAGCATTAACACCCATGATTAGTAATGCTATTGTTAACAGAATCGTAACACAAAAATTTCTACACATAAATCTATTAGATTATCTCACTTTTTATATATCCGGTAAAAATAATAATATATCTAAAACTTATTCATTAAATAATCTGAAAAAGCAACATATAATTTATTAACAAATATTTTAACAAATAAAAAACCTGCCTAAACAAATTAAGTAAGGCAGGTTAATATATATTAGTAACGATTATTCTTTTTCTGAATCTTTTTCGTCTTCACTATCTTCTTTTGTTGCATTTTTGAATTCTTTGATTCCTTTTCCTAAACCCTTCATTAATTCAGGAATTTTTCTTCCTCCAACAAAAAGCAATACAACAATTACAATTAAAATTATTTCCCATGGCCCTGGCATTCCTAATAAGATAAATAATGCTTGCATAGCTATTAATTTATTTGTTTATACAAATGTAAGATATTTTATTATTTATTTATAAAATATCTAAATATGTCATTACCGTTAGCATAAAGCAAAAGTGATAATAAAATAATCATTCCCGCGATTTGAGCATATTCTAAAAATTTGTCACTTGGTTTACGTCCTGTAACTATTTCATAAAGCAAGAACATTACATGCCCTCCGTCTAATGCAGGAATTGGAAGAAGATTCATTATTGCAAGAATAATTGACAAGAAAGCTGTTAAATTCCAGAAAATCTGCCAATTCCATTTTCCCGGAAAAATATTTCCAATGGTTATAAATCCTCCTAATGATTTATATGCTTCTGTTTTAGGTTTAAATAATAATTTTAGCTGTTTTGTATAACTCCCAATAGTTTGAACTCCTTTATCAATACCTGCAGGAATTGATGCTATCAAGCTATATTCGATTTTTTCAAGTTCAAGAAATCTCGTAAAATGTTCTGCATAAACTCCAATAAATCCTTCTTCAGAAACTTGTATGTCATAGTTAAGAGT
>DAOWML010000114.1 GCA_030643125.1 Bacteroidales bacterium | reverse complement strand
GTCGGAGTATTAAATTATACTTCAGGGACAACCGGATTTTCAAAAGGTGTTGTTTTACCGTTAAATAGCTTAGCTGCTAATATTCGTTTTGCTCATAGGAATCTACCTCTCGACCCTGGTGATAATATAGTATCATTTCTACCTCTGGCGCATACTTTTGGTTGTGCTTTTGAATTTTTATGGCCCTTTTCAATTGGTTGCCATATTCACTTTTTAACCAGAACACCTTCTCCTAAAATTATTATTCAGGCATTTCAGGAAGTAAAGCCAACAATAATAATTTCCGTTCCGTTGGTTCTTGAAAAAATATATAAAAAACAAATACTTCCAACTCTCGATAAAACTTCTATTAAACTTCTGTTAAGTGTTCCGTTTGTTGATAAAGCAATTTATTCTAAAGTAAAAAAGAAACTTACTGAAGCGTTTGGTGGAAATTTTAAAGAAGTAGTTCTTGGAGGAGCAGCATTAAATAAAGATGTTGAAATCTTTCTCAAAAAAATTGGTTTTAACTTTACTATCGGCTACGGCATGACAGAATGTGGACCCTTAATCAGTTATTCAAACTGGGATAAAACAAAATTAGGTTCGGCCGGAACGATGGTTGATACACTTGAAATTAAAATCGACTCAAATGATCCTTACAATGAAGTTGGAGAAATAATGGTTCGTGGCGAAAACCTAATGTATGGCTATTATAAAAATGTAGAGCTACAGAACAAGCCATAGATAAAGACGGGTGGTTACATACAGGTGATTTAGGAATAATTGATGAAGAAAATTTTGTTTTTATAAAAGGGCGAAATAAAAGTCTGCTTCTGGGCCCTTCCGGCGAAAATATTTACCCTGAAGAAATTGAAGCCAAATTAAATAATATGCCATATATCCAGGAATCAGTTGTTATTCAAAAAGAAAATCGACTAATTGCTCTTATTTATCCTGATTTTGAAACTGTTGATCAGGAGAAAATTGATGACGCCAGATTAACAGAAATTATAGAAGAAAACAAAAAGGAAGTAAATCTGGAATTGGCAAAATACATGCAAATTGCTAAAATTAAAATTTACCCTGAAGAGTTTGAAAAAACACCTAAACGGAGTATAAAACGATTTTTATATAGTTCTGTAGAGCTGTAAAAAAGGAGTGCCAACCACAGGCACTTCCTGAGGTGTGAAAAAGCATGAGTTTTTTTATCGTTCAATTTTACGGCATGATCTGATATTAAACAGATTAAAAATATCGAATATTGATTAACGAATGACGAATAATGAAATTTTACACATTCTCCATGTTTGGTGTTTACATTAATAATGATAGTATATAATTATATATCTGTATATTAACACACCAATCTTTTTTTACCGAGAAGTCTGAATTAACATAAATCCAGATTATTTCTTAATTTGTTCGATATTCATTATTTCAAATTCAATCTGACTTTGAAATGTACAATACTACTGAAATGGAACGAAATATTTTTCAAAGAACCCTAACTTTTTATATCCACAGGCACTCCTAACCACTTTAAACTATATTGCAAAAAATAGAATGGCCTCTGGGCCTAGAAAAAAATGTTAAGCCCTAACGCTAATGAATATATAATATTACTATGATCTTCCTGGGCTATAATATTATAAAACAAGTAATCAGCAAGCGTATTTACTTCAACAAAAGGTTCAATACTGCTAAAAAATCTTTTTTCGTCAAATTTAAATTTTGATTTGACACCTATATTTAAGCAAGCATAAATGCTGTTAGTGCTATAATAGCCTTCCGGATATTTATCAGGAATTCTTAAATAAGAATTCTGTCCCGGTTCAAGACTTACAGAAAAACCTAAAATGGGGCTTATATTATATTTTTGTTTTATGTTAAATTGATATAGTCTGAAAGTATTTTTTATTGTAAAAGTATGTATGGTTGCTTCACCTTTATATTCCGGTACATAGCCATATAAAATATCTGTTTGTGCTATTTCCCGCCACCATTCGTATCCTGCACCTATTGATAAAAATCCAATATTCCCGGCATATTGAACTTTTATATAATCAGGTTTGTACCATTTATTTTTATCTTCCTTCTCAATTATTTCCGGATTTTCCTGAGCAAAAATATTCCCGAAAAAAGGAAAAAGAAAACAAAAAAATAATAATATACATTTTTGATGTCCCACCAATCTTAATATTTTATCTGTTCAACCTCAACTTCATATTCGTTCGCAGTAATAATTGCATATTCTTTATCCATTATCGACTCTACTGCTAAATAATTCATGCCATCGCCATAGTAATAGCCATATTCAAATCTATGTATATGCCCATGGATAGATAAATCAACTTGATAATCCGTCATCATCTTTATATATCTTTCTTCAGACTTATCATCATATTGTTCCCCATACGGAGGAATATGGCATAATACAAAAACATTTTCATATTTTGAAGAGTTGTTTAATTCATTCTCCAGCCAATCAAAATCAGGGTTCTTATTACTTTCCCAAAACACATTATCAAATAATATAAACAAATTGTTATTATAAGTAAAGCTATAATTAAATTCTCCATACATTTGCTTATATATTACTTCGCCATTTGATTTATAATCATGATTTCCAATTACGGTAAGATATGGCACTTTTAATTTCTTCATTTGCCCATGAAACAACTCGTACTCTTTTAAGTAGCCATGATCTGCTATATCTCCATTTGCAATAACAAAATCAATATCACCTCGACTATTTATATTTACTACAGCTTCATTTAATTCATGATATTTATAATGAGAATCTGCAATTACAGCAAATTTAATTTCTTCTTTTTGCACAGAATCAGCAGTTATTAAATAATTCATATTTTTTTCACCTGTATTCTTATATGAATCCTTTACGTCAGCTGCATAAGGACTGTATTCAAAATAATCGCACTTGCTTAATATTCCTAAAATTGATAATATTAAAACCAATCTCACTAATCTGGCTATTTTTTTCATATTTTCTCCTAATAACATAAGATTTCGCTTACAATTATTGTGCTAAAACCTTAAATCGTAACAATTAATTGTGTGAAAACATCATATTCGTTTTTTTTTCATATTTCAGATGTGCCAAAGATATTAGAATTATTCTTTAATTGAAAAGCCTGGTTATTATTTATATCTTTGAATTTAAAATAAAATTCTTGAAAAGATTTACAATTATAGTAGCAGGTGGCTCGGGACAAAGAATGGATAGTTCCATTCCAAAACAGTTTTTGTCAATTAACAATGAAATTATTCTTATGAAAAGTATTCGATCTTTTCACGAGTTCGATTCAACACTTAAAATCATTGTAGCTATTCCTGAAAATCATCTTCCGTATTGGCACGACCTGTGTAATAAACACGATTTTACAATTAAACATATCGTAGTTAAAGGAGGACAAACTAGATATCGTTCAGTAAAAAATGCGCTTGAAAAAGTTGCTAACGATGGAGTAGTAGCGATACACGATGGAGTAAGACCATTAGTGAGTCAAACTACCATTGAGCAAGTTTTTGAAATAGCAGAGATAAATGGAAATGCAGTTCCATATATTGACCTGGTTGATTCTATAAGATTTATTGATTCGGACGTTAACAAACCTGTTGATAGAAACAAATATAAATTAATCCAAACTCCACAAGCATTTGATTGTAATCTTATTAAAAAAGCTTATGAGCAATCGTGGGATGAATTTCTTACGGATGATGCAAGCCTTGTTGAAAAACTTGGTATAAAAATAAACCTTGTGCCTGGAAATCGAGAAAACATCAAAATCACCTCACAAATTGATATTAAAATTGCAGAAGCCCTCTCCAATTATTTATCTGAATGAAATACCAAAAAAGGTATATTTGTATGAAACAATACTTTCCTGGCAATGCTAGGGTTCAGTATTTTAGAAAGCAAATTTCTTTTATGCGTAACCAAAGAGATAATGTCGATATTCTTTTCTCTTGTAAACTCTTGTATCCCTTTTAAAAAATCTTCCTCTTCAATTAAACTGCACTCAATTTCATAATCCGGGTATTGAGCATACAGTTTTTCTTTAAGTCCATTCATTTTTGCTTTATCCCAAACATTTGTATCTTGGTTCCCTATATGAACACAGTACAACCTGATATCAAAAGGAGATACAATATTCATAAGTTTTTTCAAAGCTTTATAATCAGATTCATCAAAATCAGTGGCATACATAATATTAATTGTCGCAATACCTGAATAATAAGAGTCTTCAGGAATAACTAATACAGGCACTTTTGTATCTTCAATAATTTTAGCTGTTACGCTACCGATCAAATCATTTTCCTTTTCTCCCTGGCCACGTGTTCCGATAATTATTACATCTGGTTTATACTCCACACTTTTTGCTATGATTTCCTCACTAGCAATTCCTCGTACTAAAGCATAATCTAATTTCACTCCATGAATATTATCTTTTTCAATCTTTTCTTTCAAATCTCCGTAAAATTCCTCCATGTTACTTTTAGCACGCAACTCGATCTCTCTAATTATCTCATCCATATTAACCTGATAGTAATAAGTGTCAGTTAATGGCATTGAATTTACAACAGGGTTATAATAAACATGCATCAACTTAATTTCGGCATTTAGCTTTTCAGCCAGTCCAATAGCGTAACGGCATGCATTTACAGAATAATCACTAAAATCAATTGGAATTAGTATACGTTGAACACTTTTATTTGACTCATCTATTTCATTCTGATATTCATCACGAAACCGATCGTTTACTTTTTCAACTATGCGCAATGCCTTTTCTAAATCGTGCGAATTTACACGAACTTTTACTCCTCCCGAAATAACTGAATGTATCAGATTAACATTTTTAAGATAACATTCAACTCCTTCTGCTTCGAGCCTGGTACGAAGTATTTCTGCCCGCGCATAATTATGAACTGCAATTGTTATTAATTTATCTTCCATAACTCAAAATTTTATTTGTTACAAATAATAAGGTAATAACAATAACCGGTTAATAAATTAAATGTACTCTCTTGCTCCTATCTTATCATAGAATTTATTAGTAAACGCCTTTAAATTTTTAGGTAACTCTTCCATAAATTTTTCAAAATCCGGTTCAGTGTCTCTGTCGGCTACTATTTCGTTAGGATCAGAGGGAGGGGCCGGAACTGAACATTTTCCAACATACGGCAATATTTGCCAACTTTCTGGATGTTCTTTAAACATAGGAAGCAATTCGTAAGCAATAATCATTAATTTGCCTCGATTAATTTTGTCTTTTCTTCTTAATTTATTAACCTGATATTGTACCCATTCATTAGCAACCTGATATTTTACAATATCTATTTTACTAAAGGCTGCTCCTAAGAGATTGCTTTTATAAGAATCAAAATTGTACCAATAATCTTTTAACTCATCGTTTGGGGGGCTGTTTTCCCATTTATGACCTAAAAAATCCAAAGAATATAGAGCAAAAACGTGGCTTAAAAGCTGAATAAACCAACTTCTCATTCTGGGATCACAATATATTCTACAAAGTTCTTGTGAAAACTGAAATGCTATTTGATTGTAATTTAAATCGGAAATATTTAAAGCTATTTTATAAAAATCACGATCCAAAGGCCAATAAAATGTTGGTCCGGAAATTTCATCATTAACCAGTTCAAGTGGTTTAAATCCCAATGGAGGGCCGGTAGGAATCAGCCTGTCAAATTCTTCCACAATGTCATTTATCACGATCATTAATTTTTCGTTTTGCTCATTATTCTCGAAGACATTGTTTTTGATAATCCATTTTTCCATAAGTTCCTGTTTTAATTTTGGTTAAATTAATATATCCATTCTATCTTTTGAATAGATTACACGTGATTTAGGTAAGAATTTAATTTTTTATAATATACAAAAAATATGAATTAAAATCAAGTTAAATTCCTGCTTTTTCCTATTTATATGAAGTAATAAGTGTTTTATATCGACTGAAAAACACTATTTTTGTGAAATTAATTATATGACTCAGGCTTATGAAACAAAGAAGAAGCTTTATCAAAGATTTATTGCAATCGACAGATGTTGATCGTGATATAAATGCAAAAGGTTGGGTAAGAACCAAAAGAGGAAACAAACAAGTAGCTTTCGTTGCTTTAAACGATGGATCTACTATTAATAATATTCAAATAGTAATTGATATTGCTTCTTTCAACGAAGATCAAATAAAAAATATAACTACAGGTGCAAGTATTAGTGTAAATGGTACACTTATTAAATCAATGGGGCAAGGACAAAGTGTAGAAATTCAAGCCAAGGAAATTGAAGTTTACGGTACTGCCGATCCTGAAACTTATCCTTTACAAAAGAAAAGTCATACTCTTGAATTTTTACGTGAAATTGCACATTTAAGATTCCGCACAAACACCTTCGGAGCAATATTTAGAATTCGTCATGCAATGTCTTTTGCTATACATGAGTTTTTTAACGATAATAACTTTTATTATTTACACACTCCTATTGTAACGGGATCGGACGCTGAAGGTGCAGGCGAAATGTTTCGTGTTACAACTCTGGATGCCGAAAATCCTCCAAAAACTGATGATGGTAAAATAGATTACTCTGAAGACTTTTTTGGTAAAGAAACAAACCTAACAGTATCAGGTCAATTGGAAGCAGAGCTAGGTGCAACTGCTTTATCAAATGTGTATACTTTTGGACCTACTTTCAGATCCGAAAACTCAAATACCCCAAGGCACTTAGCTGAATTTTGGATGATAGAACCAGAAATGGCCTTTTATGATATTCATGATAATATGGATTTAGCTGAAAAAATACTCAAATATGTAGTAAAATATGCTTTAGATAATTGCATTGACGATCTTAGTTTTCTTGAAAAAAGGTTATTAGAAGACGAAAAATCGAAACCTCAAAACGAAAGATCTGAGATGCCATTAATTGAAAAACTTCAATTTATTCTCGAAAATGATTTTGTTCGATTAAGCTATACTGAAGCTATTGATGTTCTTGAAAATTCAAAACCAGCCAAAAAGGGTAAATTCCAATTTCCTGTTGAATGGGGAATTGACTTACAGTCGGAACATGAGCGTTATCTGGTTGAAAAACATTATAAAAAGCCAGTGATTTTAATTGATTATCCTAAAGATATTAAGGCATTTTATATGAAACAAAACGAGGATAATAAAACTGTTCGTGCTATGGATGTTCTTTTCCCTGGAATCGGAGAAATAATTGG
>DAOWML010000202.1 GCA_030643125.1 Bacteroidales bacterium | reverse complement strand
TTAATCCTATTTTTTTGCCGTTAGCATTGATTACAAAGTTTATTCCTTTCATCGTATTGCTGTTTTTCATTTCTGCAAATTTAACGATTATTATTAAAACTGAAAATAAATGAATGGCTGTATTTCTGCTGATTTAGCCTGATATAATATAAAAATTACAATAACCGCAAGCAGAACTTTAACTGTTATGTGAGATTTTATAAACCATCCTCGGTAATTTTCTTTAAACGATGAAGGCAACCAATGAATTGTAAATCCTAAAATTATTATAAAAAATATTTTATAATATGACGAGACCATTACCGGTATAAGTTCCAATTGAAAATTACCGGTAATTTGTTTTATCATCCCAAGAGCATTTTCCATATTTTCGGCTCGGAAAAATATCCATGCAAAAGTTACAAGGTGAAAAGTTGTAAATACTGACACAAAACGGAAGAATATATTTTTGCTGGATCGGGATGTGTAATATTTGCTCAAAGATAAATTCATTTTTGCCCAGAGTTTTTGAATAACAAGTCCAATTCCATGTATTCCTCCCCAAATAATAAATCTCATGCTTGCACCATGCCAAAGTCCTCCAAGTAACATTGTAATCATAATATTTACGTACATTCTTACTTTCCCTTTTTTGTTTCCTCCAAGTGGAATGTATAAATAATCACGTAACCATGATGATAATGAAATATGCCATCTTCTCCAGAAATCGGTAATATTAATTGCCTTATAAGGAGAGTTAAAATTAACAGGTAATCTGAATCCCAGCAATAAAGCAACACCAATTGCAATATCTGTGTACCCTGAAAAATCGCAGTATATCTGAATGGAATATCCGTAAACAGCCATGAGGTTTTCAAAACCGGTGAACGATAATGGAGACTCGAATATTCTATCAACAAAATTTATAGATATATAATCAGAGATCAGCATTTTCTTAACTAAGCCGTTAAGAATTAAAAATACGGCATGTCCAAATTCTCGTTTTGATAATTTAAACTTTTGATACAATTGAGGGATAAACTCTGCTGCCCGAACAATTGGCCCTGCAACTAATTGAGGAAAAAATGAAACATAAAATCCAAAATCAATAATATTTTTTACCGGTTTTAACTTGCCGCGATATACATCAACAGTATAGCTTATGGTTTGAAAAGTATAAAAGGAAATTCCAACAGGCAAAATAATTCGGGAAATATTGAACGATGAACCTGTCAGGCTATTGGTCCACGAAGCTAAGTAATTTATAACTTCAAAATCTGAATGAAAGGTGGTATTTATAATATCGGTAAAAAAGTAGGTGTATTTGAAATAACCTAAAAGGCTAAGATTGATTATTATACTTGTTGCAACAAAAAGTTTTTTCTTTAAGCTTGTTTTTGCACTGTAAATTAGCTGCCCAAGAGTAAAATCAGCTATTGTCGAAAATATAAGTAAAGTAAAAAAATATCCTCCCGACTTATAATAAAAAAATAAACTTATAAAAAACAGGTAGGCGTTTCGTAAAGGATTTTTCTTGTATATAACAGAGTAAAAGACTAGTAAAAGGGCATAGAATACCCAAAAGTAAAGCCTTGTAAATAACAATGGTTTTGCTTCGGAGTATAATAATATGTCTTTTAAAATATCCATTAATTTTCAATCAAATCAATAAATGCTTTTACAAATAATTCTCCCTGTATTTCATAGCCGATTTTTTTAAAGTGTAATTTATCCTCACTGCTTAATCCTTTTTCGTACCATTTGAGAATTGAATTTTCGCCACCCATAATTGAATAAAAATCCCAAAAACTAAGTTGAAAATCGTTACAAATTTTTAGAATATTATCTCTGACAAGAAGAATGTTGTTGTTACTGAACTCTCTGTTTTTAAGATGATCATTTGGTGTTACAAGTATAATTGCAGCATTTGAACTGATGTCTTTTATCTGTAAAATCAAATCTTTTAATATATACTCATGCTCCAGGTCTGGCAAATCATCATCATAAGCCTCATTTGTCCCTAATGAGATTATGATTAAATCAGGATTGATTATTGCTAAATGACGAGAAAAATAATCACACTTTAAATATGACTGTGCTGTTGCGCCATTAACTCCAATGGTATGGTAGTTTATTTTTGATTTATCATTTTCGAATATGATTCCATATAACTCAAAAAAACTACTGGTATCGTTTATATTAATACTAACTAAAATAGAATCAGTTAGCTTATCTAACTGAATGACTGAGTAAGCATTTTTTGAGATGACTTTTTTGTCATTTACTTTTATGCTAATAGTACTATCTGTATTATGAAATATTTTTACTGAATTAAAAAAATACTTTTTTGGATAATTGTATCTTTCATTTTGCATTTTAATACTGAAAAATGCAAGTGAGTCATTCGTTCTGACAGTAATTCCCGACAGACCCAGTTTACAAGTTTTTTCAGCATCAATATTTTTGCACCATTCCCAATCTCCTGAATAATCAACTTTGTAGAAAAAGGGATTGTTAGTTTGTGCTATTGTATAAGGGAAAATAAACCCGGGAGAAACAACTGTATCTTCTTCGGCATAAAACTGAAATAGTTTTTGTTTGATTTTTTCTGTTAAAAATCCTGCTTGTAAATGAGAATCGCCAATGTGTACAATTTTTATTGATTCCTGTTGCGTAGAATTAATATTCTCAAATTTCTGAATTAGCGTATTTATATTTTTATCTCCATTAACATAAATCAAATTTTTCTGACATTGAATAAAAGGCAGGGTATCACATAAGCTTTGTCCCTTGGTAGAAACGGCAATGCTTAGAATTAGTGTTATAATTATACTAGTTCTCCAGATTTTCATTTTTTGTTTTTTGATCCAGTTTTAAGTATTCATTATAATCGTGCATTAAAGCTTCGAAAAACATTTTGGAAATAACAACCGATCCTTTCCATGTGAAATGAGTAAAATCTGTTCTGGCCAATGCCGGAGAAGTATTTACCCATGCTGGCATAGAATTTTTTCCTCCCATTGCTTCGTACATATCCCAGAAAGCACAATCAGCTTTAAATGCAGCATTTCTTTGTGCTTCACGAATTTTTTCAATATTGGGATATGATTCAAACCGTCCTTTGTTATTTCGCGACATATCTGAAACGCCAATAACAATAATGTTTATATCTGGTCTGAGTCCTTTCAGGGTTTTTAGTTGTTTATAGAATTGCTTTTCGTAATAAGAATAATCATTCCTTACATAAGGTACCAAGTTTACTCCAAACTGAAGTATAATAAGTTTGGTATTTAATTCTTGATACATTGATCGTAAAAAAGCGAGATCTGTTTTTGTAAAATCAGTTCCACTGCTACCACGCAATGGAATATTATCTACAGCAATACCAGAATGATCGTCTAGTGCAATACCATAAATATCAGGGCTGTCATCACCTTTAAAGCTAATTGTAATTTCATCCAGTGCACCATCAATATCCCACGATAAAGTTTGTAATTGACGAGAAACAGGAATTAATTCGGCGTCAAGGGTTTTATCTTTGTACTTTAATTCGGCAATAAAAGGACGTTCGTTATAACCATAAAATACTCTACACTGTTTGAATTTTCTTGTTCTTAAATATGTAATATTTGATTTTTTTAAATTTATTTCACCGGCACATAAAGTGTTTTCATAGTTGTTAACAGGGGCAAATCGTCCAAAGCTCATTAAAGCGCCAAGTCTTTTATGATAAATGCTTCCATTTTTAATATTTTGTATGGTATATCTATCCCAACTACCACTAAGTTTATGTTTCATTGAAATACTTGTGCCTTTTATTAGCACCGGGGTAAATAAGCCAATACCGGAACCTCCAAATTGTTTTTGTAACTCATTTCGAATATAAGATGTTATTCGATCACCTTCGATTTGAGAATCGCCATAATGTAATATCCGAATTAAATCGCCAGAAGTTTTTAGTTTATGTAATTGATTAAAGAATGGATATAGAACACTTTTGTTGCCATCCGGGTATTCAAGAAATTGTCGTATGGTTCCGGGTTGTTGAAGAGGCTTTTTGACAAATGCTGAATCAATATCATGAACTGAATCCTGAATAATTTCTGCTTTTAAAGAATCGGGTACTATATGTAAACTGTCAGCTTCTATTTTAATTGAGTCAGAGATTATCTCATTAATATTTTCTTCAATATCGGATTGGTGATATTTAAGTATTTCCGAAATGTCAGCATATTTTGATTCGTCTGGAGTAAGAATATTTTTAATATCAGGAAATCGCACAAGGATGTTATTCCCCAAAAAGATACCATCTTTAGGAAAAACAAACGAAAGCAAAGAAAGTACAAGAAAGATACTAATCAGAAAAAGTAAAATTTTGAATGGTTTCATTTAGATTGTACTTGAGTGCTTTTATATTTGATTTCTAAATATATCAATATTTCTTTTAATTGAAAGATTTTTATTGTAATCTTAAATAAAGAATTACTTCTACTATTAGTTAGTATTTTTTAGCTTTCAGAAATTCCTTTTATACATACATTCTTATTCTAAGATCATAGACGAATGTATAAATGTCAGATTTTTACAAATAGATTTTTATAACTCATTAGAATAATTATATTTGCAAAGTTTAAAAAATATTAAATCAAAAATTATTATTAACATTAAATTTTTTTTTATGAAAAAGTTAACCTTGCTATTAGGCTTTGTTATTTTTAGTTATGTTTTTTGTGAAGCTCAAAACCCATATAATGAAAGTATTAGTTTTTCTTATGTGAGAACTCCTTTACAACCATTACCAAAAGAGTTTAAAACATATACGGTAATTACTA
>DAOWML010000134.1 GCA_030643125.1 Bacteroidales bacterium | reverse complement strand
TGAATTGTGATGTCTGGGGGGCTTAAATTGGCGATAACTTGTTTATATAAGTACTTTTTATACTTATATACACCAAAATATGTTGCATATGAGTACAAATTGTGCCTATATTATTCAAAATATAAATATAATGTTTTTATATTTCTAAATCATCAGCGGGACTAATTATATTACTAATATTTTGTTTGCTTACATGTGTATATATCTCGGTAGTTCTTGAACTTTTATGGCCTAATATTTCTTGAATATAACGTAAATCTGTTCCGTTTTCCAGCAAATGTGTAGCATAGCTATGACGTAAACTATGAATTCCAACTTCTTTTTTAATCTTTGATTTTAATAATGCATTTTTGAATACTTTATAAGCTGTTTCGCCCGGATATGATCGACCAGGGCCGGTTTCAAACAAATATCTTTGTGGCTTGTAGCTCTTATAATAAACTCTTAAAGCTTCGACTAGTTTTTCCGATAATGGAACAAACCGATCTTTTTTCCCTTTGGCATTTCTCACTAACATCAACTTACGTTCCGAATTTACATCTTGTATTTGTAATTTACCAACTTCGCTTCTGCGTAACCCACATCCATAAGTTATTAGCAATATAGTTTTATGTTTCAGGTTTTGTGTACTGTTTAAAATTTTTTCTACTTCTTTTTTTGAAAAAACTTCGGGCAATTTTTTTGATGCCTTTGCTCGTTCAACCCTCTCAATATCAATTTTGCTTTTCGATACCGTTTTTAAAAACAGCTTTAACGAGGTAACAAACTGATTCTGCAAAGTATAAGATGCTCTTTTCTTAATTATCTTTTCATAATTAAAATACTGTACATCTTCATTGCTTATCAGTTCAATTTCTTTATCGTGATAAAACTCCAAAAAATCACGAATACGTTTTTCGTAATTTTTAACTGTACTCTCGCTATATCTTCTGTTTCTTAAATAAATTTTAAACCTGCTTAAAGCTCGTTTATGTTCATCACCAAGATCATTATGTAAGCTGTGTCGAATCTTGTGGCTCCGATCAACAATCTGAACCTCATCTTTAAAAATATTTTTCAAATCATTTAAATAAGTTTCCTTATAAGGAATATGCCAGCAGCTCATACTTGAACTCCATGCAACATCCTCAATTGTATCAATAATATGCATGATTTCAACATCGAAACTAAAAATGAGCTTAACACGCTTCTTGTCCCGATGCAAAACCTTTTCAACTAAAATTGTTTTCATAATCAAACTGGCTTAAATTTTTAAACAGATTATGTTTTACTGATATTTTAATTGAAGATAGTAAAAAATTATGAATTATACATGCCAAACTCTGAATTTTTAGCTCTGAGTTTTAAATTGGCAACTGAAAACCTAAATATTTATTTATAACCAAGAATCCTCAGTATATCTTGAGGTTCTTGTTCTTTGGAAAATAGTTCTGTTGTGAAATTACCGTTTTTATCTTTATCAATAATAATATGTTTAGGACCGGGAATAAGGCAATGCTGCAAACCTCCAAAACCACCTAATGTATCCTGGTAAGCACCGGTATTAAAAAAGCCAATGTAAAGTGTGTCGTTTGGATTGTATCTGGGTAAATAAATTGCATTACTCTGTTGTTCAGAGTTATAATAATCGTCGCTATCGCAAGTTAATCCACCTAAGAAAACCCGCTCGTAACTGCTGTGCCATTTATTTATCGGAAGCATTATAAAACGTTTGTTTACAGCCCAGTTGTCGGGCAAGGTAGTCATAAAAGAACTATCGATCATATTCCATACTTCACGATCATTTTGCTTTTTTTGTCCTAAAACAGAATAAATTATTCCTCCACTTTCACCAACAGTAAACGATCCGAATTCGGTAAAAATGTTTGGTTCCATTAAATTATTGGTATCACAAAACAGTTTAATCTGAGATATGATTTCATCAGTAATATATTCATAATCGTAATCAAAAGAAAGGGTATTCTTAATAGGAAATCCACCTCCGATATTTAAAGAATCTAACTCGGGGCACACTTTTTTAAGTTCGCCGTAAACAGTTAAACATTTTGCTAATTCACTCCAGTAATAAGCATTGTCTTTAATACCGGTATTGATAAAGAAATGCAGCATTTTTAATTTAACATTTGGATTTCTTTTTACTTGTTTTAGATAAAAATCCACAATATTTATATATCCAATACCTAATCGTGAAGTATAAAATTCGAATTTAGGTTCTTCTTCCGAAGCAATCCTTATTCCTATTTCAAAAGGGACTTCAATTAATTTCTCAAGCCTGTCCAGCTCCTTGTAATTGTCGATTATTGGAATTGTATTTTTAAATCCATTATTAATTAAACGGGCAATATTTTCTATATAAGCATCGCGTTTAAAACCATTACAAATTATATATGTTGATTTTGTTATCTTCTTATCCTTGTATAGTGATTCAACAATGTTTATATCGTATGCCGATGATGTTTCGACATGAATGTCATTTTTAAGGGCTTCGTGCAGAACATGCTTAAAATGGGAGCTTTTTGTACAATAGCAATAATGGTATTTACTCCTGTAATTTACTTTTCCCATGGCATTTTTGAACCATGTTTTAGCTCTTTGAATTTGATTTGAAATTTGGGGGAGATATGTAAATTTTAAGGGAGTTCCATATTTTTCAATTATATTCATCAGTGGAATATTGTGAAACATAAGGTTTTCACCATCTAAATCAAATTCCGGTTGTGGAAAACCAAAAGTTTGTTCAATTAAATCGAGGTATTTAATTTTCATTTATATAAAGATATACATTTTTTAAAATAGACATCAAAAAAGCCACATCAAATGTGGCTTTCTGTAAATATTAAATATTTTGTAATTAATAATATAAAATCCAGGCTTGTAATCCTTTTTCCTGTGCAAGAAATTTATATTCGGCAATAGCTTTTCGCTTGTCTGCAAAAGAGTTAAAGCTAACAGCATGCATCCCATTTCGTTCGGCTAATTTCTCTGCATTATAACCTTCAGCATTGAGTTTGTTTAAATATGATATTGCATATTTTTCATTTTTGAAACTACCGGCAATAATATAATATTTCTTTTGTGTTGCTAATGGCTTTTTAGTTGTTGCTTTAGCAGTTGTTTTTTTCCCGCCTGCCGGACGGGCAGATTTTTCAGCTTCCTTCTCGTCTGCCGGGCTGGTAGGTTTTGTTTGTTTTGTCTTTGGTTTAACAGCAGATTTTTTGGTAGTAGTAGTTTCCTTTTTCTGAACTACTTTTTCTGTTTTTACTTTTTCCTTATTCAAAACTTTTTTAACAGTATCGAAGTTTAAAAGAGCCCAAATAAAAATTGCAGCAACAGGCACACCTATTGCAATTGACCACACAAGACCTTTGTTTATAGGTTTCTTTTCTTTTTTATAGCTGTAAATTGGTTTTGTTTGTGCAGCTGTAGGTGTTGCTTTGGGTTCTTCGCCTGTCGGACCTGCCTTGCCATGACTATCGGTAGGTAAATCGGCAGATAGGCGAGCAGGCTCTTTTTTCTCAGGTTTAAATTCTTCTAACTTAGATTCTTTCCCGCTTGCCGGACTGGCAGGCTTAGCTTCAGCTGCCTTTGGTTTTTCTACTGCTTTAGTTTCTTTCCCGCCTGCCGGACGGGCAGGTTTAGCTGTCGATGTTTTTGGTTTTGTTTCAGTTTTATTTTCCTTCCCGTCTGCTTTGCCATGCTTATCGGCAGGTTTAACTTTTTCAGCTTTCCCGCCTGCCGGACGGGCAGGTTCTTTTGTAACTATTAAAAACTGAACCTTTCCCTGTTTATCAGCTTCAAACTGACCAAATCCTTCTATTATATATGGCTTCTCCTGTTCAAGTTCTTTTTTAATATCCTCAATAAATTGTGTAATTTTTTGGGCTGCTTGTTCCTTAGTAATATTTTCTTTTTTAATGATATATTTTTCAAGAAGCTCATCATTAAACTTAAGAAACGGGCTAAAATAAATATCTTTTAGCTTTTCTGCTAAAGTATTCGCGTCCTTGCTTTTTGAAGTAGCTCTTACCAAAAATGCCCCGTAGTTTGGAACAATTACTCTATTGTTTGTGGCAAGTAAATCCTGGATGTAGGTTGCGATCATGACTTTGTTTTTTATTGTTAACTTTTGATTGTATAAATGTAATAATTTTAGATTAATATTTATAGTGTTGATTTTGTTAAGTGTAAATATATCAGAACAAATGTAATAAAATTTAAGACATTATGTTACAGCATAGGATTTGTTGCGAAATAAGCAAAGTTATTTTGCCTTTTAACAAACCATTAATAATGATTTTGATTAAATAACGAAAGAATTAATTTTTAGAAAAGACTTTATTTATTGTAGTAAGTAAAGTTTCAATTTTAATGGGTTTCGAGATATAATTATCAAAACCTGCATTTAAACATTTTTCTCGATCGTTATCGTGAGCAAAAGCAGTTTGTCCAATAATTTTTAACTCGCTGTTATGTTCTTTTATTTTTTGTGTAGCTTCGATGCCATCCATAACCGGCATCCTTATATCCATCAGCACGAGATCTATATTGTCGTTGTTCAGGCATAAATCAACAGCTTCTTTCCCGTCTTTTGCCCAAAGGACTTTGGCTTTTGTAGGGATAAGAATTTCTTCAATTAATTTATAGTTAACATCAATATCGTCAGCAACAAGAACGACCTTGTTTTGCCAGTCGAAAACGTTCTCAATATTTTCTCCTGCTTCTACAAATTTCGATTCGCTAAGTTCGTAAGGTAATGTAAAATAAATATTTGTACCCTGATCAGGAGTTGACTGAACCCAAATATCACCACCTAAATGATCTACAATTTTTCTGGCTATAGTTAAGCCTATTCCGGTACCACCATATTCGCGTGTGAAAGATTCCTCTGCTTGTCGGAACAGATCATAAATCATATCAAATTTATCATTTGATATACCTATACCGGAATCAATAACATAGAATTGAATTTGATTTTCTTTTTCGATAATAGTATAACCAAACTCAACAAATCCTTTAATGGTAAATTTAATGGCATTTTCAATTAAATTATACAGAACTTGTTTCAACCTTATTGGATCGGTAATAATAGAGAAATCTTTATTTCTGGATCCTTTATGCATTGAAAGGTGAATGTCTTTTTTAGTATCATTTTCAATTTGAATGCTAAACGAAACATAAAGATCTAAAAGCAGTTTATTTAAATAACACTCGGTTTTATTAAGCTGTATATCACCCGACTGAATTTTTGAAATATCAATTACATCATCGATAAGTTTTAAAAGATTCTGGCTGTTATCATTAATAAGGTTATTTAATTTTACTTTTTCTTCATGCAATATTTCGTCATCAAGAAGCAGATTAGAAAACCCAATAATTGCATTCATAGGAGTTCGAATCTCATGCGATAAATTAGCCAGAAATGCTGTTTTTAGGCGATTTGCTTCCTCGGCTTTTTCTTTAGCATTAATTAACTCGTATTCAGTTTTTTTCTTTTGAGTAATATCTAATGATATCCCTCCGATTTGCCACAAGTTATCTACTCCTCTAAAACGGAACTTATGAGTTTGGTATGATTTTAATTCGCCAAGTTTATCGGGGAGCTGATCTTCAACAACCAATACTTCACCATTTAAAACACGTTTATCTTCTTCAATAACACGTTGCGCATATTCTTTAGGAAATATTTCTTCGGGAGTTTTATTTTGACAATTTTCGTTTGAAAACATGTGATCCATATATTTATTCAAATATACAGACTTGAAGTTTTCGTCTTTAATAAACACACCCAATGGAAGATTATCCATGAATATAGAAAACCGTTGTTCTGTTCTTTGCAGGGCTTCTTCTGCCTCAACTCTTTGAGTAATATCTTTGAAATCTTCAATTATCCCAAGAATTTCTCCATTTTGACCTTTAAATGCAACAGAATTTAAAATTCCGGGAATAACTTTACCTTGCTTGTTCTTTTTCTTAATATCCTGTTCAATTCTTTCTTCTCCATTTTTAATTTGATTCAAAGGACATTCGGCAGTATGACAATATGGACCCGGAAAAATATTAAAACATTTTTTGCCCTCAGCATCTTCTTTACTTATACCTGACATCATAGTAAACGTTCGATTAACACGAAGAATGTTAAAATCAGAATCAATTAATCGCATGCTATTACCGGTAGTATTAAAAATCTGGTTTAATTCGGCATTCGTATTAATAATTTCCTTTGTTTTTTTTGCAAGTTTTTTATCCAAAGAATCTTGCAAATTAAAGACTTTGTGAATTAAAGTGTTAAACGAAAAGTGCAGAATAATATATGTAGATATAAGAATTAAAAATATGATGAGAAGCGATCTGTATAATATTGCCTGAAATTGATTTTGAAGAACTGAAATATTACGCGTATATACAACTCCTTCAAAACCTTTATTACGGAAATTATTTTCAATATTTATAACATCCAGGTAATAGTATTTTTCGTTAAATTTAAATTTGCCGGGGGTAAGAGACTTGTTCTTTTTTAAAGTTTCAGCAAAAATATCTTTGTCAAACAAGGAGTGAATCAGGTATTTGTCATCCACAACAG
>DAOWML010000225.1 GCA_030643125.1 Bacteroidales bacterium | reverse complement strand
AATAGAAAGATACACAGATTTATTAGTAACAAAGGATAAATTAGAATAATTTATTAGAGTAAATACACCAATAAGCATTATTTAATATAACAAACATCAAAATTCGTCTAAATTTCATCATTTGAGTCATACACCAAAATATTAGATTTTACTTTTCAAAAATAATTTCAAGCATTTTTTTGTAAACCGGTTCCCAGCCTTTCCAATGTCCATGATCACTTAAGGACTCATTATGCCATAAACTTATAAATGTTCCGTTTACCTGTTTTACTTTTTGAATGATCTCCCCTATCTTGTTAACTGCTTCATCAATGTCAAGTTTTAAATACTGATTAAGCGTAGTATCCATAACCTGGAACGGATAAATTTTCAAATCGGTCTCTTTTTCGTTATATAAATCATAAAAATTGAACGGAGTACAAGTACCTGCTCTAAATCCAACGTCTGTAGCGTAACCAAGAGTATAATCCTCTTTTACACCTAACTTAATTAAGTTCTGATAAGTTTCGGTAAACAATAATTTTAAATAGTGTTGGCGGCTTTTAGTAATAGGTTTTTTTGAAATACCCGATAAATAATCAAACTCTTTTTTCAATTGATCAAAACTCTTATTGGATTCATACGAAGGATGAATCCCAATTTCTGCAACTTCCGATATTTCCTTTATTAGTTCCTGAAAAGCTTCATTATCTAAAGGGAGATTTTTATCGTAAGTATTATAATTTCCAACCAGGAAAAACCACAAAGGTTCAATACCATATTGTTTATGCAATGCATCCAGATAACCATAAGTATCAAAAGGATCTTTTTCGCCCGTTAATGCCTGGAAACGTTTTATATTCTCATTAACATCGAGTTTAAACAAATCGCGCATTGCAGCACCAATTGTTCTTACAGTCCCTTTGTATAAATATGCATAAGCATTATCAATATCTATAGTTGAAATATATTTAAACTCTCTTTTACAAGTTTCAAATCCAGGAAAAATAATTTTCAGTAATCCGGATAACTTACAAGCCCATTGATCTATAACAGGATCGTATAAAAATCCGTTTTTACCGGACAAACTCTGATTTGCCTCAAAACGGCCATGTTTATCGGCACTAAAAGGCAAATATTCTTCGTAACGGCTAATTAAATAAAAACTTGCAGCAAATAAATCGAAAGGGATGTCTGAATTTTCAGAAGTTTGAAAAAACACTTTGAGGTTTTCCCAATTACTTACCTCAATTTTCTTTTGTAAAATATTCGATTCAAATAAAAGGTCAGTCGGGATAATTTGAATACTTCCCTCCATTGGATCGGTAGTATAATTAATCTTAGGAAAATCAGATGTGACAAATTCGTTTTTATCTGTTACAATTTTAAATTCGACTCCCTGAATATCATTAAATAAAAATTTTAAGATATATTTGAGTCTTTGCGAAGTCTTATTTGTATAAATTAGTATCAATGGTTTTAGGATTTAGTTTATCCCAAATTTACAAAATTTTATTATCATTCAAATTCTACTATGGTAATACCTGAACCTCCAAATTGAACACTCTCGTCATGAAAAGATCTTACCACATCAACAGTTTCAAGGTATTGACGAATTAATTGACGTAAAATACCGTCGCCTTTTCCGTGTAAAATTTTTACAGTTCCCATGCTAATAACAATGGCTTCATCGATAAAATCATTAACTACTTGCAAAGCCTCTTCGGCACGTTTCCCACGCACATCAATCTCTGGTTTAAATTTTAACCTTCGTTCTCCAAAATCCCATGACGATGCTTTTTTTGAACTTGAACTCCCTGTATTTTGTTTGTATTGTTTTTCTGAAATTTTTTCGAGCTTTTTCTCATCAATAGTTGTAATCATATTCCCAAAAGCAACCATAATGCTTTTCCCATTAACATCAAGTACTTCTCCAACACTATCCTGCCCGAATAATTTTACTTTATCTCCTTTTTCAATTAAACTAAGATCAGCTTTTTTAATTTGTGTAACTTCCTCAATACTTGTTTTTCTCTTTCCGTGCTTTTCCCTACCCACCTGCCGGACATGCCTGTCGGCAGACAGGACGGGCAGGATTTTAAGTTTTTCAATCTTTCGTTGAATCCTGGCTTCTTCTTCAGAACCAATTTTATTCAGGTTGTCTTTAAAATCTGCCAAACTTTTACGGGCATTTTTTGTTTGCTCTTTCTCCGCTTTACTCTCTTTTATTTCACGAATTGTATTTTCTATGCGTTTATTTACATCAGCCAATAACAGTTCGGCTTCTTCCTTTGTTTTTTTTAGGATTTCTTTGCGTGATTTATCAACAATTTCAAGCTCCGATGTATATTTTGCAATCTGCTCTTCGAGTTTTTTTTCTGATCTTCTTATATTCTCACGCTTGGTCTCCCAGTATCGTTTGTCACGAATAATATCTTTAAGATTTTTATCAAAATCGATATGATCCTTTCCTATTTTTTGAGTCGCATTTTGCAGAATATCTTCTGGCAATCCTATTTTCCTTGCAATTTCGAAAGCGAAAGAGCTTCCCGGCTCACCAATTGAAAGTTTAAACAAAGCTTGGATTTTAGCAGTATCGAAAAGCATAGCCCCATTTTCAATTCCCCGAGCCGATGAGGCAAAATGTTTCAATGATGTATAATGTGTTGTGATTACGCCGAAAGATTTTTTCTGATTTAAAGAGTCGAGAATGGCTTCTGCAATTGCCCCGCCTAACATCGGTTCTGTTCCCGATCCAAACTCATCAATAAGTATTAATGTTTTGTTATTTGCTGATTTTATAAAGTTTTTCATATTCAGCAAATGAGAACTGTATGTACTCAAATCATTTTCAATGGACTGATCATCACCAATATTTATAAACAAATTTTGGAATAAACCAATTTCAGAATTTTCATTCATTGGAACCAATAAGCCACACTGAAACATATATTGAAGTAAACCAACCGTTTGTAAACAAACAGATTTACCTCCGGCATTTGGCCCGGAAATCAATAAAATTCTTTGATTATCATTATTTAATTTAATATCAAGAGGTACAACTATTCTTGATTCTTCTTTAAAAGATAAATATAATAAGGGATGAACAGCCTTTTTCCACTCCAGCATTGGCCTGTCACTAAATATAGGTTTTATGCCATTAATCTTATTTGCCAACAATGCTTTTGATCGAATAAAATCAATCGTTCCCATATAATCGTAAGCAAATAGTAAATCATCAACATAAGGACGAATATCATTAGCAAACTGAGTTAGGATTTTTACTATTTCACGTCTTTCAGCGTAATACAGTTCTTTAATATCATTGTTTAATTCAACAATCTCAGTTGGTTCAATGTAAGCTGTTTTCCCGGTAGCCGACTCATCGAGAATTAAACCTTTTATTTTACGCTTATGCGATGCATCAACAGGTATCGTAGCACGGCCATCACGAATTGACAATGTTACATCCTGACCAACAATTCCACTTTTTTGAGCTTCTCTTAATATACTATGTAATCTTTTGGAAACAGCGCCTTCCTTATTTCTAATATCACTACGAATAGTGTTTAACTCCGGCGATGCATTATCCTTTATTTTTCCTTGTTTTGTAATAATCGAATCAATTCTTTCAAAAACAAATGGAAAAAGTTTAACATTCTCAGCTAATTTCTGCAAATAAGGATATTTATCTTCTTCTTTCCCGCCTGCCGGACGGGCAGGTCGTGTTTTAAAAAAGTTCAAGATTGCTCTAATCGTTTCCAAAGAGCGTTTCAGATCAAATAGTTCTTCAGGCAACAAATAAGTTCCTATTACTTTTATTTTTTTTAAAGCTGGTGTTAAATCAATAAAATGACTCAACGGAAAGTCATCTTCCATTAACATAATCTGCTTAAACTCATCAACCTGATTAACGAGTGTTTCAATAAAGGAATATTTGGTCGAAAAACGGATTTTATCAACACGCCTTTGTCCGAGATTACTTAAACAACCTCCTTTAAGCATTTCCCGGATTTTATCGAAACCTATTTTTTGTTCAAAATTTTCAGGATAAAGCACTTCTATTTTTTTTGATCTGTTTAAAACTCTGCAAAATTAATATTTTAACTGGCAATTTAGTAATTTACACTTACGTTCATTAAAATATATCTTGACTAATTATCTTTTGTCTTGTAACTTGCAACTTTAAACATGAAAATTCAGAACTTGAAAAAACATCAAATATTAGTTTGGGTAAGCATATTTGCCATTACAATGGGAATATTCGAAGGTGCTGTTGTTGTATATTTAAGAGCTTTATATTATCCTGAAGGATTTAATTTCCCACTTATACCATTAGGCAACTATATTGCCATAACCGAATTAATCAGAGAGTTGGCCTCTCTTATTATGTTACTTTCAGTGGGAATAATTGCAGGCAAAAATTTCTCGCAACGATTTGCCTGGTTTATTTATTCATTCGCAGTTTGGGATATTATCTATTATCTGTTTTTGTGGCTAATCTTAGCATGGCCCGAAAGCCTTCTTACCTGGGATATTTTATTCCTGCTACCAGTAACATGGACAGGACCTGTTTTATCACCGATATTAATCTCTGTGTTAATGATTTT
>DAOWML010000284.1 GCA_030643125.1 Bacteroidales bacterium | reverse complement strand
TTTATTTATTAGTGCATTTATTTTTGTAAATGCTAATGCCCAGGAAAGTAAGGGTAAGTATGCAATTGATTTTAATTTTGATCCGGCAGCGATATTTGATGCGAGCGCAGGTTCAATGTTTCAAATGCCGCTTATTAAAGGGCGTTATTTTATTTCATCAAGCCTTGCCATTCGTGCTGGTATTGGATTAGGTTTTGGTGGCGATAAGACATACACTAATGTTGATCCGGCAATTGATGATTATATAAAAAATACAAGTTTTTATCTTTCCATCGCCCCGGGAATTGAAAAACATTTTGGAAGCGATAAGTTTCTTGTATATGTAGGAGGAGAAATACCATTTTCAACTTACTCAACTAAAAGAGAAACAAAGGTTGGTGCTACAACAACAGAATCTGAAAACCTTGGTGGAGGATATATAGGTGTTGGATTTAATATTGTAACCGGATTTGATTATTATGTTTTTGATAATTTTTATGTAGGTGCTGAGTTTGCTCCGGGTTTTTCTTATCGTAAAAATAAGGAAGTTACTGTTGATGGAACGATTACTCAAAGAGAATCAACCGACTATGATTTTGGTTTAACAGCTACTTCCGGGATACGTATTGGAGTAAGATTCTAAAACTTTCAATCTCTTATATAAAGAACCGAATTTGAAGGTTTGAAAGGAAATATTCTAGAATTATTACAAGCATAGCGAAGCAATCTGGTTTTGAGATTACTTCGCTATGCTCGTAATGACAAGTTTGGGTTTATTAAAATTTATAGGTCAATCCAACCCCAAAAACTTCTTTAAACTGAACTCTTGCTCCTCGTTCATCTCCATTGTCATCAATATAAGCAATATCATCATCATAAACTAATTGTGTGTTCAAATTAGCTGATAGGTAGTCATTAATTTTCATATTAATTGCAACTTTCCAATCCACATCAACATTTTGAGGGTTCTCAATATAATTTGAGAATAAGCCCAGTGTAGAACTCAAAGTTACGTTTTTCATAATTTCTTTTTTAACCCCAATAGTTACCGATCCCCCGATTTCCATTCTTGTTTTCGATCCGGGATCTACACCAAAAGAACCTCTGGCTGATAAAGTATCGTCTAAAACCATAGTTAATTTTCCTGCAATCGGAGATAAAACAGCGTAGAATTCCTCATTAGGTTTATATTCTATACCCAGCGACGCTTGTAAATAACCCGGAGTAAGAAACTTTGAAATCATATAGCTAGTGTCCGTTTCATACTTTATACCTTCGTCCATCTGTGTTTTAAAGTTTAACATAGCGCTAATGAAGAAGGATTTAGATATTTTCCGACCGTATTTTGATAAGAAATCAATATGGTCATCTGTTTTACGAACATCCTGCTCGCCTTGCTTTTGAATGCCATAACCGATACCTAAGGTATTTGCCCAGTCGTTTTTATCTTTAGAATAGTTAAATGAAAGATTTAACAGTCCATTAAAAGCATAAGAGTTTTCACCACCGGCAGCCCAATTAGTTAGTGAAACTTGCGAAAAATTAATAGAACTAATTCCATTGAATTTCCAGTTTTTAATGGTATCTGTTTCTTCCTGTGCATTTAATATTAATGATGTTGAAGCTACTAAAACGAGAATTAAGGTAGATTTTTTAATCATTTTCATAATTTTTTAATTAATAATGATTTTATACAATAAAAGTAATTAATTGTTCAGTTTAATAAAATGCAAGTTAATAGGAGAAAACTGAAATTACAATATTCCGTTTACTCCTTGGTCCGTCAAATTCGCAGAAGAAAATATTTTGCCAGGTCGATAGTCCCAGTTTCCCATTAATAATTGGAATAGTCTCGCTTGGACCCACAATACCTGCTTTTAAATGTGCATCACCATTATTATCTTGTGCATCGTGTTCCCAAACTCCCGATGGAATAAGCTTTTTTAAAAGATGAATGACATCATTCTGAACAGATTGATCCCAATTTTCTTGTATCATAATAGCAGCAGTAGCTCCCTGTGCATAAATATTAACTATTCCGGTTTTAATTTTGCATAGCGAAACAAGATGTTCAACTTGATTTGTAATGTCGTACAAACCATTTTGTTTATCGGTTGATATTTGTATGATTTCTTGCATAATATCTTTAAATTTGATTTTTAAGATAATATAAAATTACGAATAATATGAATTACAAATCAACAGTTTATACATCATTCGATGGAATAAAACTTTCGGGATATATATGGGAGCCTGAAGAAAAATCTAAAGCAGTAATTAATTTAGTTCACGGATTTGGCGAATATAGTGAGCGATACGATTATTGGGCTAAACGGTTTAATGAAAAAGGATTTGTTGTTCATGCAATAGATTATCGCGGGCATGGAAAATCAGATGGTCGAAGAGGACATATTAACCAATTTGATGATTTTATAAATGATATTGATGTTCTGGTTAAGGAATCCAAAAAACTTTATCCTGATTTACCTCAGTTTATATATGGGCATAGCCTGGGAGGTAATATTGTAACGAACTATATTTTAAAAAGAGAAAATAATTTTAAAGGCGTAATTATATCTTCTCCATGGTATAAACTTTCGTTTAATCCATCAGCCATAATGCTTTTTTTCGCGAGAATAATGAAAAAAGTTTATCCAAAATTTACGCAAAATTCAAAATTAGATGTAAAAGCATTAACTCACAATAAGAAAATTGTTGAAGCTTATATAGCAAACCCATTAGTTCATGAAAAAATATCTGCAAAAATGTTTTACGAAATTTACAATGCAGGAAATTGGGTGCTTGAAAATACTGGTAAAATTAGTTTACCTGTTTTAATTCAGCATGGTAACGATGATAAGATAACATCATATAAAGCAAGTAAAGAATTCGCCGAAAAAGCAAATAAAATTAATAAAGATGTTACTTATAAAGAGTGGGATGGAATGTATCATGAGTTGCATAATGAATTGGAAAAGGATAAGGTCTTTGAATTTGTTATAAAATGGTTAGAAAATAAACTAAATTAATTGCTTGTAACTTTTTGAAAATAGCTCAGAGCTGTGAGCTTCCAGCTACGAGTTTTAAGAACTAATTTATAATAAATGTTACATTTTAAAAGTAATATAGATTAATAAATTTAATATTTATTAGGCTCTCGGCTCAAAGCTGTTTAAACATGAAAAATTTTAAAAAATTAAAGATCTGGCAAAAGGGTTTTCAAATTGCAAAGGATACATATAAATTAACAAAAGAGTTTCCATCTGAAGAAAAATATGGATTAACCAGTCAATTAAATCGTGCATCAATTTCAATCACTTCTAATATAGCTGAAGGAAGTAGTAGAAGAAGTGAAAAGGATTATTTTCGTTTTATAGAAATAGCATTAGGATCTTGTTTCGAATTAGAAAGTCAAATGCTTATTATTTCAGAATTAGATTTTGGTAACAATGAAAAAGTAAATTTATTGCTACAAGAAATTGATGAAGAGCAAAAGATGCTTATTGCATTCATGAAGATACTAAATAACTAATGCTCACAGCTCATAGCTGAA
>DAOWML010000265.1 GCA_030643125.1 Bacteroidales bacterium | reverse complement strand
TATACCTAATATCCGCAAGTGAATTTTTATCCGTTTACAGATTAAGTAATTAGCCGTGGCACGGTTAACTTATATAGATGATACCAAATTATAATTAACTTGCAGATTATCAACAAATCCGTGCTACGGCTTGCGGATTTAAGGTTATATAAAAATATTTCTTTATTGTGATTAGAGTTCAATACAATGTGTAATCACCATCCTGCAAGCATTGTTATTACCCCGTTTACATGCTTTGTGAAAATCATCGCAAGCTTCATCTTTTTTATCTTGTTTGAAATTAATCATTCCTCTGTTGTAGTATGCAAACGGATTTTCAGGGTCAATATCAATTACAGTATCAAAATCTTTTAATGCTTCAGGATAATCGTTGTTTTGGTAATATAAAAATCCTCTATACAAATAAACATTAGGATTGTTGTCGTTTAATTGAATTGCCTTAGAATAATCATTCAAAGCGGCATCAAACTTAAAAAGCTTTTGGTAAGCAGCACCTCTGTTTACATAAACTTTATTTTCAAATAGTTTGTTATTTAATCCTTGTGCCAAATCAAGAGCGCGATTTAAATCTTCAATAGCATCCTTGTATTTGCCCTTATGGATGTAAATCTTACCTCTTGTCAGGTAAAACTGTGGATAATCTGAATTTTTCTTAATTGCTTCTTCAATTATTTTCCCTGCTTTTTTATAATCTTCCATTAGAATTAACAAACCTGCTTTCCCGTCTAAAGCCGGAGCATATGATGGTAAGTAATCCAATGCTTCGTCGAATTTCTCAAGGGCCTCATCATACCTGTTTAAACTAATTAAATCATTTCCAAGATCAACCAAAGATCCTACATCGGCTTGAGAGAAAACAGTTGAGTTAAGTGTAACTAATAATGAGAATATCAGTAGAATTTGTTTCATTTTTCAAAAATTTATCAACGGATGCTTTACTTTGTGAAAATAACAAATATTTTTCAATTTTGTAGCTTAAATGAATTTTTAGAGGTTTCCTTAAATAGAAGATTCAAATAAAGTCCTGTTAACAATTGATCTGCCTAAAGTAATTTCATCTGCATATTCCAGTTCATCTCCAATAGCAACACCTCGTGCAAGGGTTGTAATTTTAATTCCGTAATTTTTAAATTTCTTATACAGATAAAAATTAGTTGTATCGCCTTCCATAGTTGTGCTTAAAGCAAGTATTAATTCCTTAATATTTCCTTCCTTTACTTTTTGAAGCAGGCTGTCAATGTTTAAATCATTTGGGCCAATACCATCCATAGGTGAAATAATGCCACCCAATACATGATATAATCCTTTAAACTGATGTGTGTTTTCAACAGACATTACATCTCTTGCATTTTCAACAACACAAATTACTGAACTGTCTCGCGATAAATCACTACAAATATTACAAATATCTGTATCTGATATTGTATTACAGCTTTTACAATGCTTTATTTCATTTCGGAGTTTAATTATTGTTTCGCCAAAATGATTTACATCTTCTTTTTCCTGGTTTAGTAAATGGAGTACTAATCTCAAGGCTGTTTTTCTTCCAATGCCCGGTAATTTTGCAAATTCATCAACCGCACTTTCTAACAATTTAGATGTAAAATTATGTATATTCATTTTATATTTTAGTAGTTTATTTGCTCCAAAAATAATATCAAATAGAACGATTAGCAATTTTTTGTTCTAATTGTTTTTAGTATTCTTGTATTTGAAATAGTTTTAAATGATTATTCGTATAATTATCTAACAGCAGTTTTTATCTGTTGCACCGCTCTAAGCGGTTCTGCAGAAGGTAATGCCCGTGCAACGGCTGCACGCCGTGGAATGGATGAGTAAACCGGAATTTTGATTTTCAGGCACTTTATTAATTGAAAGTATGTCACCTTAAAATAACATTTAATCATTTATGCATTTAAATTATTTCCACTAAAATAGCAGTATAACCAATTTTATAACACAATGTCTCCATACCTGGTAATATTTATAATAGCAGCATATTTTCTTGTACTTATCACGATTTCTTATTTTACAAGTAGGAATGCCGATAACGAAGCTTTTTTTCTGGGAAACCGAAAATCTCCCTGGTATATAGTTGCGTTTGGAATGATCGGGGCCTCTTTATCAGGAGTTACATTTATTTCTGTTCCGGGTTGGGTTGATACTAATCATTTTACATATATGCCCTTTGTTTTTGGTTTTATTTTTGGTTATGCTTTTATTTATTCTGTATTAATACCTACTTATTATAAACTCAATTTAACATCAATTTATACATATTTAGAGCATCGATTTGGTATATTTTCATATAAAACAGGTTCTGTATTCTTTTTAATATCAAGAGTAACGGGTGCATCTTTACGTCTGTTTCTGGTTGCTAATGTTTTACAAATTACTATTTTTAAGTATTGGAATATTCCTTTTTATATAACTGTAATAATTACCATTGCTTTAATTTGGCTTTATACATTTAGGGGCGGTATTAAAACGATTATTTGGACAGATACTTTGCAAACATTATTTATGTTATTTGCAGTAATAATCACAGTTATACTTATTTCGAAAGAGCTAAATCTGAATTTTTCAGCATTAGTATCAACTGTTAAGAACAGCGAATATTATAATTTTTTTGAAACTGACTGGTTAAAGAAAAATCATTATATAAAACAATTTATATCCGGAATATTTATTCCTATTGTAATGACAGGAATGGACCAGGATATGATGCAGAAAAACTTATCGTGCCGAAATATAAAAGAAGCGAAAAAAAACATGTTTTGGTTTAGCCTGATATTAATTCCGGTAAACTTTATTTTTTTGTGTCTCGGTGTGTTATTGTACATATATGCAGCAAAAAATAATATTCCATTTCCGCAATCATCCGACGATTTATATCCAATATTGGCTACCAAATATTTACCCCCGGTTGTTGGCATATTTTTTATTTTAGGACTGATAGCCGCTGCATATTCAAGTGCAGATTCTGCCCTTACATCTCTTACAACATCATTTTCTGTTGATATATTAAATATTAAGAAAACGAACAAGTCTAAAAAAGAAAAAAAGAAAATAAGAATCATTGTACACATTGGTGTTTCTATATTATTAATTATCGTCATACTTATTTTTAAGTTAATTAACAATCGTAGTATTATCGATGCTGTATATGCTATTGCGGGATACACCTACGGCCCTTTATTAGGATTGTTCTTTTTTGGTTTGTTTACAAAATATAAAGTAAAAGAAAAATTTGTGCCTGTTGTTGCCATATTATCGCCGGTTCTATGCTATATTATGTCCCTATATTCTAAAGAATTTCTTAATGGATATGAAATCGGTTATGAACTATTATTATTAAATGGCTTGTTAACTTTCCTTGGATTACTAATTTTTAGAGAAAAGAAAACAAGCAGAAAATAATATTACATTTGTTCTTCTTTTTTTCGGACGATTTTTCTCTAAATTATTAACTATTTTAACTTTATCTTAAAAATGAAAAAGATAATATTTTTAATTTGTAGTGTAACTGTATTCTCATCACAAGGTTTTTCACAGGAAACTATAAAAAATACCAGCACAGTATTAAGAATTAATTTTCTAAACCCCGGAATAGAATATGAAACTCCTGTTTTTAATAAATCAACAGTTTCAATGAATCTAGGAGTTGGTTATGGAGGTTCATATCCTAATCTGACATCCGGTGCTTCAGGATGATTATATTTAATTTCTCCATTTTTTGATTTGCAATACAGGAATTACTATAATTTAGATAAGAGAATATCTAAACAGAAAAATACTAACTATAATTCAGGTAATTTCTGGGGAGTA
>DAOWML010000177.1 GCA_030643125.1 Bacteroidales bacterium | reverse complement strand
TTAAATTAATTAGTATTTTTGGCGATGAATTAAACAATATATAACACTTTGGTGTGTTTGTAAAAGTAGAATAGGAAAACTATAAAGAATATGAAAAAACAGAAATCTCTTTTAATAATAGCAGTTGTATTATTAATAAATCTTCAGGCAAGTGCAGGTTGGATAATTACGCAGCGTAGTTACGATTCCGACGAAGGTGTTGAAACAGCATTTATTGAAACGGTTTATCTTCAGAGCAATATTATGAAAGTAGTTCAAACAGACATGGTAACTATGTTTGATCTGAATAATAAAACAATGACATTAATGAGCCCTGTTAAAAAAGTATATTGGACAGGAAATATTGCTAATTATAAAGAAGAAATCAAAGGAGCAATGAGGTCGGCAATGGAGGAACAATTGAAAAATGCTCGGGAAGAACAAAAAGAAATGATTCGTAAAATGTATCAGGGAATGATAGAAAGTATTGATGATCCTTCTAAGTTTGCAGGCGAAGAACCGGAAGAATATGATTTACAGATCGAAAAAACAGATAAGAAAGAGCGATTAGCCGGACGTATTGCTGTTAAATATCAGGTATTGGTTAATGGAACATTAAAAGAAGAAGCCTGGCTTTCAGAATCAAATAAAGCACATAAAGAGTTTGATATAAGTAAATTTTATAACATATTTGGAGAGTTTACAAGTCAGTCCGGTACTAGTGCTTTTTATCAAAATAATGAAAAATATATTGAGTTTGCAAAAAAAGGGTTTCCTTTAAAATCCGTAAATTATTTTGGTGGCTACGAATCAATAAGTGAGGTTACAAGTTTAGAAAAAGAAAATATTGATGCATCAGAATTTATTCCACCTGCTGATTATAAAAAAGTGAGTTTAGTTGAAGTAGGTTTGGATGAACAGGAATAATTTATCATAGGTTTTTATTTTTTTTGTCATTCCCGCGCAGGCGGGAATCTATTTTACTTATAATTGAAAAGGCATCTTATAAACAGAGATTCCTGTCCCTATAGCTATTGGGATAGCCGGAACGTATATCTTTATGAACAAAGTGAGAAATGACAGTACTAAACATATTTAAAATTGCAGTTTGTATTTTTATTTCAATGTTAATGTCTTTTTGGTTTATATCATAAATTAAATATTAAATTCTCAAAAAATATTGCGATTAATTAAACAGAGTATGTTACTTTGTGTTGATTTGGATTTGTAAAAACAAAAAGTAGAAATAGTAATGAATCATGTGGAAAAAATAAAATCAGAACTCGCAAAAAAAGTGTTGGTACTTGACGGTGCAATGGGTACTATGATCCAACGTCATAAATTGAAGGAAGAAGATTATCGTGGTATACGGTTTAAAGATTTTGATTATGAAGTAAAAGGTAATAACGATTTATTGTCATTGACAAATCCTAAACTCATTGAAAATATTCATAAAGAATATCTTGAAGCCGGAGCAGATTTGATTGAGACTAATACTTTTAATGCTAATAAAATTTCATTAGCTGATTACCACATGGAAAGTATCGCATATGAAATAAATTTTGAGTCTGCAAAAATAGCGAAAAGAGCTGTTGTAGCATTTACAGAGCAAAATCCTGAAAAAGCTAAATTTGTTGTAGGTTCAATGGGCCCTACAAATCGTACCACATCAATGTCGCCGGATGTTAATGACCCCGGATTTCGTGCGGTTACTTTTGACGATATGAAAGAAGCTTACTATGAGCAAGCTGATGGTTTGTTAGATGGTGGTGCTGACGTATTTATGGTCGAAACTATATTCGATACTTTAAATGCAAAAGCTGCATTGTTTGCTATTGAAGAATTATTTGAGAATAAAGGGATAAAGCTTCCTGTTATGGTTTCCGGTACAATAACCGATGCCAGCGGAAGAACTCTTTCAGGTCAGACATTAAAAGCATTTTTTAATTCAGTGTCGCATATTGATTTATTAAGCATAGGATTAAATTGTGCTTTGGGAGCCGAACAATTAAGACAATATATTGAGGAGTTATCCAAAATTTCAAAATTTAATGTAAGTGCACATCCTAATGCGGGACTACCTAACCAGTTTGGCGAATACGATGAGTCTGCTGAGGAGATGGGAGCTATTCTTGAAGGTTTTATGAAAGAAGGCTTTGTGAATATTATTGGTGGATGTTGTGGTACAAATCCTACGCATATAAAAAGAATTGCCGAGATAGCTGAGAAATATCCTCCACGAAAATTACCTAAAATAGAAATACTAACTCGCTTAAGCGGATTAGAGCATTTAACTTTTGCTAAGGAAAGTAATTTTGTTAATGTTGGAGAAAGAACAAATGTTGCGGGATCGCGAAAATTTTTACGATTAATAAAAGAAGAGAAATTCGATGAGGCATTATCAGTAGCTAGAAATCAGGTAGAAAACGGAGCTCAGGTAATTGATATTTGTATGGATGAGGCTATGCTAGACTCAGAAGCTTCCATGGTCAAATTTCTGAATTTGGTTGCCTCTGAACCTGATATTTCTAAGTTGCCAATCATGATCGACTCCTCCAAGTGGAGTGTAATCGAAGCAGGACTTAAATGTGTACAAGGAAAATCTGTAGTAAACTCAATTAGTTTAAAAGAGGGAGAAGAAGCATTTATTTCTTATGCTAAACTTATTCGTATGTACGGAGCAGCAACTGTTGTGATGTTATTCGACGAAAAAGGACAAGCAGATACCTATGAGCGTAAAATTGAAATAGCAGAAAAATCATATAAAATACTCACTGAGAAAGTAGGTTTTGCTCCAGAAGATATAATCTTCGATCCTAATGTTTTAGCTGTAGCTACGGGGATCGAAGAACATAATAATTATGCAGTAAATTTTATTAAGGCAACAAAATGGATAAAAGAAAACTTGCCATATGCCAAGGTAAGTGGTGGTGTAAGTAATTTATCATTTTCATTCAGAGGAAATAATACGGTGCGTGAGGCGATGCATTCGGCTTTTTTATATCATGCTATTAACGCTGGAATGGATATGGCTATCGTAAATCCAAGTATGCTTGAAATATATGATAATATTCCAAAAGATTTACTCCTGTTAGTTGAAGATGTTGTTTTAAACAGAAGAAAAGATGCAACTGAACGTTTAATTGTTTTTGCAGAAAAGATTGTTGCAACAGATAAAAAAGAAGAAAAGAAGGATGAGTGGAGAGAAAAATCTGTTCAAGAGCGATTATCTTATGCATTGGTAAAAGGAATTACAGATTTTATTGAAGAAGATGCAGAGGAAGCAAGAAAACATTACGACCAGTCACTTAAAATTGTAGAACAGCCTTTAATGGACGGGATGAATATTGTTGGTGATTTATTTGGATCGGGAAAAATGTTTTTGCCTCAGGTTGTGAAAAGTGCTCGCGTTATGAAAAAAGCAGTTGCATATTTAATGCCATATATAGAGGAAGAGAAAAAATTGTCGGGTAATACTAGTGCGGCAGGAAAAATATTAATGGCAACAGTAAAAGGAGATGTTCATGATATAGGAAAAAATATTGTAGGTGTTGTGTTGGCTTGTAATAATTACGATATAATTGATTTAGGTGTAATGGTATCTGCCGAAAAAATAATTGATGCTGCAATAAAAGAGAATGTTGATGTTATAGGATTAAGTGGACTTATTACCCCATCGTTGGAAGAAATGGTGCATGTTGCCGAAGAAATGAAACGAAGAAATGTAAATATACCTTTAATGGTAGGAGGTGCAACAACATCAAAAATACATACAGCAGTAAAAATTGCACCTGCTGTTGAGATGCCTGCTATTCATGTTAAAGATGCATCAAGAAGTGTTGCTGTTGTAAGTAATTTGTTGTCGGCAACATTAAAACAAAATTTTTTAAAAGAAGTTATTGAAGAATATCGTGCAATAAGAGAGCAAAATGCGGCTAAAAAATCTGGAAAAACACATATTGATCTTGAGCAAGCCCGAAAAAATAAAGTTAATATCGATTGGGACAGATCGCTTATTTCTAAACCAACATCTATAGGAAATACAATATTAACTGCATATCCGTTAAAGGAAATTGCAGAATATATCGATTGGACATTTTTCTTCCATGCCTGGGAAATAAATGGTAAATACCCAAAGATTTTTGATGATCCTGTAAAAGGAGAAGAGGCAAAAAAATTATATGATGATGCACAGGAAATGTTAAAGCAAATCATTGATAAAAAAATCTTAACTGCTAATGCCGTATTTGGTATATATCCTGCTAATGCTATAGGCGATGATATTGAGATTTATAGTGATGATAAAAGAGAAAAACCTGTAAATGTTCTTCATCATTTACGTAACCAGCAAATTAAAGAAGAAGGAGAATTTAATGCTTGTCTTTCTGATTTTATTGCACCTAAAAATATAGGTATTGATGATTATATTGGTGCATTTGCAGTTACTTGCGGGATAGGTGTAGATGAGCAGGTTCGTAAGTACGAGGAAAATAATGATGATTATAGTGCTTTAATGATTAAGATTTTAGCAGATAGATTAGCCGAGGCATTTGCTGAATTGTTACATAAAAAAGTAAGAAAAGAACATTGGGCATATTCGCCAAACGAAAATTTAGGAGTAACAGAACTTATTCGCGAAAAATATAGAGGTATAAGACCTGCGGCAGGTTATCCTGCATGTCCCGATCATACCGAGAAGCAAATTACATTTGATTTACTGGAAGCTGAAAAAAATACACAAATAAAACTAACAGAAAGTTTTATGATGAATCCCGGAGCATCTGTAAGTGGATTGTATTTTGCTCATCCGGAATCAAAATATTTTAATGTACAAAAAATAGGTAAAGATCAGGTTGAAGATTTTGCGAAAAGAAAGAATATGACTGTTAATGAAGTGGAAAAATGGCTGGCTTCTAATCTGAATTATTAGTTTACAAAGAATGAAGAAACTTAAAGAACTTTTTGAGGGTAAAGATAAATTTTTAATTGGAGCAGAATTAGTTACCACAAGAGGAATACTACAACGAGAAAGTAGTAAAAAAATCTTAAAATATACCGAAGATCTAATTGCTGATGAAAGAATCGATTGGATTTCGGTAACCGAAAACGCCGGTGGGAATATAATGTCTGCTCCGGATGGTTTAGGAAAGTTAATTCAGGAAAAAGGGAAGAATTCGATAATCCACATTACATGCAAGGACATGAACCGCAATGCTTTGGAGAGTATTGCGTGGAAATATGCCGATGATGGTTTTGAAAATTTACTGGCACTTTCAGGAGATTATCCTATTGATGGTTATGAGGGAGTAGCTCAACCGGTATTTGATTTAGATTCTGTGAGTTTGCTTAAAATGCTTTCTG